>NZ_JBSGVZ010000021.1:0-92683 GCF_053608705.1 Peribacillus sp. NPDC055009
CCGATAAACAGAATTAAATTAAGTTTTAGCTATTAGATGATACCGTTTTTGGAACATTTGTAAAAGGAGTGACTATAAGTGGAATCTATCGTAAGCAAGGTTCTAGATAATGTTGATATTCAAATTTTAGATTTACTGCAAAAGGATGCACAGTTAAGTAATACTGAGCTCGCAAAGCGTGTCAAGTTATCTCCCCCAGCTATACATTCAAGGATAAAACGTTTGGAAAATGAAGGGTTTATTAATGGACAAGTAGCAATTTTAAACCAGGAGAAGCTAGGTTTTGATTTATTATGTTTCATTTTTATTAGTACAAATATACATCAAGCTGAAGAACTGGAAGTTTTGGAAAAGGCATTAGCTTCTATGTCAGAAGTATTAGAGTGTCATTGTTTAACAGGTGAGTATGATTATCTTCTAAAAGTGGCTAATAAAGATCGGAAGGAATTAGAAATATTTATTAGAAAGTTAAATAAACTAGGCATAACAAAAATTCAAACTAGCCTAGCTCTTAGAGAAATTAAATATTCAACTGTTTTACCTATATGGGAAGAAAAGTCCCGTTCGTAAAAGAACACTTTATCGAACGTGTTTTATAGAACAAGAGAGAGAGAAAAGGTAGAAGAAGAAATAAAAAAATGAAGTCCTTTATAGATTGGATCCCAAGGAACGAGTCATTTAAGATTATTCTTATCACTTCAAGAGAATTGGGCAGGTACACTATGTCTTTCAATAATTACATCTCAACATCACTAGAAATACAAGCTTATGATCGATCCCGATAAAATCATTGCGTTAGAAATTTGAAATTTATAATGCCAACTGTATGCCATATATTTTTTCTTGAAAATGGATTGCTCAACCAGTTTAAGCACTGAGCCGTGGATCGATTAAAAAGCAGTGCACTCTTTATGAGTTGCACTGCTTTTTAAAATTTAATCCCGTTTATTATGGTCTTTAATTAGAAAAACGGTATTAAAGTATGCTGAATGAATCATTATCTTTATTTATTTATTTAACAAAACAGCTTCTTCGTTTCTAGGTTGTAGAGCCATTTGTAGTGCTCTTTTTTCTTCATCGTTTAAAGGGACCAATGGTAACCGGACACCTCCAACATTTAACCCCCGCATATTTAATGCTGATTTTACTGGTGCGGGGCTTGGTGCAGCAAATAATGCTTTCATGATTGGAAGAAGGTTACGATGTGTAGCGGCAGCACCATGGACATCACCATTTTTAAAGCTATTTATCATTTCTTGCATTTCATTACCAATTATGTGTGAAGAAACCGAAACAATTCCTGTTCCACCGATGGCTAAAACCGGTAATGTTAACCCATCATCGCCGCTGTACAATGTAAAATCACCAGTTGTTTTGCTTATGATTTGTGCCATGGCATCTAAGTCACCACTTGCCTCTTTTACAGCCACAATATTGTTGATTCTTGAGAGGTTAACAATCGTCTCTACTGACATATTTACAACACTTCGTCCTGGAATATTATAGAGCATTACCGGTAAAGATGTTGATTGGGCAATAGCCTTAAAGTGCTGAAATAATCCTTCTTGAGACGGCTTGTTATAGTATGGGGTAACGAGCATTATTCCGTCGACTCCTGCTGCCTCAGCTTGCCTTGTTAAGTTGATGGAAGCTTTCGTGTTATTTGAGCCAGTTCCAGCTATGACTGGAACTCTTCCATCAACAACCTCAACAACAATTTTGAATAAATCCAGTTTCTCTTCTGTTGTTAATGTAGGGGACTCTCCAGTTGTACCAGCTATTACTAATCCATCAGAGCCATTAGCAATTAAATAGTTTACTAAAGTTCTCGTAGCATTAAAATCAACCTCATCATTATGATTGAACGGGGTAACCATTGCGGTTAAAACTTGGCCAAAATTCATAACTTCACACCCTTTTGTATGATTTTTTAAAAATATTCAGAGGTGGTGGGCCATTCAGGAGTAAACGCAAAAAAGCAACAACGAGGATTCGCTGCTGCAGTAGAAACAATATTTATCAAAAAAATGTTTCCGCGCATAAGATAGCCCTCCATATAGTTTCCTATATGACAGTCCTGTATTTATTCAATAGCAGAACCAGCTTCAAGAACATGAGATTCTTTCGGCTTCGGCAAATTCCCCTTTCCACAATAGTCATAGGATCTCATTCTCCTCAAAATGTGTACTAATGGTTTTTGCTCCTCTATCCTCACTTCAAAAGTATGAAGTAAGAAAATATTTAATTGACTGTAATATAACAAGGAATCCTTTCTATTGCAAGGCAATTTAGAAAATTTTTTTAAGAATACATGAATAATCAATGAAAATGGATACGGTATAGGGCTGGATTCATCTTTTTTAGATTATGTAATCTCAACATTAATAGTTTTATAGATATATTCTGTTTCATAGGTGATTGGGCTTTTAGAAGCACAACCTGACGAATAAGGGTTTGTATTATCGTAGGACAATGCTAATGCTTTATTCATCGGTGCAATCGCAAAAAACAGTCCAAAGACAAGAGTTATTACCATCACAATATTTAATAATTTTTTATAATAACCTCTCTCCTTTCCTTCTTCTAGACTTTACCATATGAAAATTGGTATTTCTATGTACTGTGGAATCATTTACCATCTGTATAAATATTACCATTTTACGGGTAACTACGTAGTTGAGGGATAGTAGGGATAGTACCCCATTCCCATTAAGAAATGGAAAATCAATACCAAAAACGAAACAAAAGTGAATGGAACGAATACTGGCCTTAGTCCTTTTCTGATTATTAATATATAAATTACATTGGTCTTATATTTTATTAATAATGTAAAGTTACTATTTTAATTGGTAAACACCTTAAAAATTTATAAACAAGGAGGATAGTTGTTGATCTGTTTAAAAAATACATAATTAGCTAAACGATAAATAGGAGGTATTGATTTTGAAAGGGAAAAATAAATTTGCAGCAATGCTGACAGTTGTAACGGTAGGATTAACAACTTCTTTATCAAGTGTACAAGCATTCTCGGAATCTTCAAATTCAGATAATAAACGTAAACCTGAGCTCGTTTTTCCAGTAATCAGTGATGTGCATATTGATGATGGATCAACAGCTGATATGAACAAGTTCAGAACAGCCATGGATCAATTAAATAAAGCTGCGCCTAGACAGGATGCTTTTGTTGTCGTTGGGGATTTAACGGACTATGGATACGCTTCTGAATATGATAAGTTCTTCTCCATTTATAATGAGAAGAAACAAGGTGGTGTCCAATCCATGTTTACAATGGGGAACCATGATTATTGGAATGGACTTTCCGTTGAAAAGGCACAAGATCGTTTTCTCGAGAAAACAGGAATGGATTCTCTTTACTATCATAAAAAAGTAAATGGATATGATTTTATTACGTTAAGTCCGGAAAATGGTAATACGCATGGTTTATATTCCGTTAATCAAATTAACTGGCTAGGTGAAAAGTTAGCTGCAGCAGAAAAAGAGAATCCGGACCAACCAATCTTTGTTTTTCTTCATCAACACATTAAAGACACTGTGTATGGAAGTGACTTGTGGGGAACTCAGGAAAATAAAGAACTTTTATATGATACTTTAAAGAAACATCCACAGGTTATTACATTTTCAGGCCATTCTCATTATCCACTCGAAGACCCGAGAACGATTCATCAAAAAGACTTTACGTCAGTTGGCACGTCTTCTGTAAGTTATTTGGAATTGGAGCCAGGCAAACTTCAAGGGTTCCATCCAGAAGGATATCGGGATATTAGTCAAGGAATGATTGTAGAAGTTTATAATAATAAAGTTGTCATTAAAAAACGTGACTTTCATAAAGACGATTGGACAGGAAAACCATGGGTAATAAAAAATCCTTCTAAAAAAAATAAATTTAAATATACAGACGATCGAGATCAGTTACCACCGGTTTTTGCAGTTAAAGATAAGGCTTCGATTGTAGAAGAAAAATCTACACTAAGAAGTTTGAATGTAACATTTCCACAGGCAATAGATAACGCACTCGTACATTCATATCACATTACAGCCAAAAACAAGGAAACAGGGGAGATGGACGCAGATTTCACCGCATTTTCTGAATTCTATTATGATCCTGTACCAAAGAATTTAGAGTTCCCTGTTGCTGGACTTAAGCCAGGTACTGATTATGAAATTAAGGTACAAGCACTAGATTCATTTAACAATAGCAGTAAAAAGGTGTTACTGGCTGAAGGTCAGACAAAAGCCCTGGAAATGGTCTCGACACAAGCTTCTCCTTCTTTAGTAACAGAAGGTGAATCGACTGCACTCCAAGTGAAGGTGAAAAATTATGGAAGTAAAAGTATGAACGGGAAAATTAAAGTTGATGCACCTGAAGGTTGGAGTTTGGAGCACAATGAACTTGAGTATGTGCTATCAGGAACAGAAGAAAAAATGTTGACAATAAAAGCTACACCTAGCAAGGAGATATCGGGTTCATCACAATTCAAGATTACTGCTTACGAGGAAGGCCAAATAATTGGCTCCAAGAATATAAATGTATTCGTCAACATGATGCTTGGAGAAAGTTTTGACCAATTAGAGTCTGCATTAAAGCCAGCAGTGAATGAAAACATTCCAAGTTCCATTCTCGGTTGGAGCCATACAGCTCCTAATGGCTGGTCGGTTACGAATAGCTCGAATATGCCAGCTGGTACAGAAGAGTGGCAAGGTTGGAGCTTCACAACAAAGGACTTTTGGACAAAAGCAGAAGACCAGGAGCGTAACAAATTTGAACTTGGTCAAGGTGTTATAGCAGTAGCGGATCCTGATGAATGGGATGATAATGGTTCACCAGCAGCAAAAGGCTATTTTGATAGTACATTAACTTCACCTACTGTAAAAGTTGATGATGCCAAAGAGCTATACTTAGGATTTGCATCCCACTATAAACAAGAAGGAACGCAAACAGCTGAAGTGACTGCTGTCTTTGATAATGGGGAAAAACAACAAGTTCTCGTTTATGACAATAAAGCTGCTTCGGATAATAAAAATGGACATGTTTTGAATAAGTATGAAGTTAAATCGATTAATGTTCCTGAAGATGCTGCCTCTATGAAATTACAATGGAGAATGCATAATGCTAAAAATAATTGGTTTTGGTCGATTGACGATATTAGATTGGATGACCAAATGATCGTTTCACCAAAGTAAAGAGAAGAACAGATGAACTTTTCTTGATATTTGTAAAATGCGGACTTTCCTTAAGGGGAAGTTCGCTTTTTCTCTATGTCTCACAAACTCTGGACAAATAAAAAATATTTTAACAAAAAACAAGCTAGCCGGAACCCCGCTGGAAGCTTGATAAACAGTCGGCGGAAAGTGAGCGGATTTCTGAAATCAAGCTGGAACGTTTTTAAATAAAGAAACTGCAGGCAAAACTAAATAAGGACTTGGTTATACTGCATGATTTTTTTATTTTTTATGAACTGCAAACCCAATGGATTGAAGGAATATGCGACACTCCTGCCGAAAAACTGGCTAGCCTAGACCCCACAGACGCTTGCGTCGAGTAGGCTTGGCAGACAGTCGGCGGAAAGTGAGCGGATTTCTGAAATCAAGCTGGAACGTTTTTCAAATAAAAAAACTGTAAACTGACAATAGAATAGGATTTTTTATATGTATTTTAGAAAATTTTAAGATTTGTGTGATATGTTTTTTTTAGTACTAAAAAAAGTTATCGTGGGCAACATTTTTTTATGCAAGAACAGCAGATAAACAACTTTTCTATAAATGAGTAAACGAAAGATCGAAGCGGGGTGAAAATATTTGTCAATTAAAATGAGATTTCTGTTGTCCTACGTTGGCGTAATCCTTATTTCCATCACTTTGTTTTTAACAGCTGGATTTTTACTTATTTTTGCGATAACAGGTGATGTAAAAGCGATAGAACATTTATACAAAAAATCTTATCTCCAAAAACCTTTGACTGCAGTAGAGGAAAGTGTGTTTCTCGATTTAAAGCTTTTGGCAAAAAATAACCCTGAGCAGCTGCTAAATGAAGAACAGCTGAAGAAGATTGAACATGGAGATATTAAGATTGTCGTTAGAAAAGGTAAAAACATTGATTATGCGTCCCAAACACTAGATAAGCCAGGCTTGATACAATCACTTCCCAAGTTCGAAGAAACGAATATCAATACGCGGGACACAATCAAAATGAAAGACTTTTTTTTCACTTATGTGAAGTTTGATTTTTATTTTTCAGATAAAAGTGAAGGAAGTATTTTTGTATTGAGAAAGGCAAGTTCATATGCCGAGCTGACTCGAGAGCTCTTTCCCATTTTATTCGCTCTATTGTTATTACTGTTTGTAATGATTATTGGACTATTAAATTATTTAGTTTCACGTAGCATCATCAAACCGATCTCAATTCTTAAAGAAGGCGCAGAGCGGATAAAATCAGGAGATTTAAACTTTGAAATCAAGGCGACTTCGAATGATGAAATCGGGCAATTGAATAGAGCTTTTGAGGAAATGAGAAAAAAGTTAAAAGAGTCCGTAAACATTCAGCTTCAGTATGAGGAAAATCGCAAAGAGCTTCTCTCTAATATTTCCCATGACTTGAAAACACCGATCACTTCGATTATGGGGTATGTTGAGGGGATTAAAGACGGAGTAGCAAACACCCCACAGAAAATGGACAAGTATTTATCGACTGTATACCTAAAAGCAAGAGATATGGATTCATTGATAGATGAATTATTTTTATTTTCCAAGTTGGATTTGAAAAAAGAACCATTCACTTTTGAAACGGTCAGGTTAGATAAGTATTTAAAAGACTACGTAGAAGAACTTCAACTGGATTTACTTCAACTAGGGATCCAGATTGAACTTCATCAGGTGAATAAGCCGATATACGTGACAGCGGATAGAGAGAAACTGAAACGCGTATTGGCCAACCTGATCAGCAATTGTGTAAAGTATATGAATAAAGATGAAAAACACATTTCCATTTCTCTGCATGAAGGACTATATGATGTTGTTGTACAAGTAACTGATAATGGCTATGGAATAGAATCTTCTGCTTTGCCTTATATATTTAACCGCTTTTATCGTGCTGAGGAATCTAGAAATTCCCGGACAGGTGGAAGTGGTTTAGGACTTGCGATTGCAAAAAAAATTATCGGCGAGCATGGTGGAGATATTTGGGCTACTAGCGAGATAGGAAAAGGTACAAGTGTCTTTTTTTCCATAAAGAAAGGTGAGGAAATGTGAAAAAGATATTACTTATTGAAGACGAAGTCAGTATTGCTGAATTGCAAAGGGACTATTTGGAAATTAATGATTTTAGTGTCGATATTCAACATACTGGTGATGCAGGTCTCCAACAGGCCCTTCAAGGAAATTATCATTTAATCATTTTGGATATCATGCTTCCAGGGTTGAATGGATTTGAGATATGCAAACAAATACGTGCTGTCATGAATATCCCGATTTTGCTTGTATCCGCCAAAAAGGAAGATATTGATAAAATTCGGGGGCTTGGTCTAGGGGCAGATGATTATATTACAAAGCCATTTAGTCCAAGTGAACTAGTTGCAAGAGTGAAAGCGCATATAGCGCGGTATGAACGTTTATCAGGAAGTCACCCCAAATCTAATTCAATCTATGTTCATGGGATTTCAATAGATAAGTCAGCGCGCAGAGTTCACATAAACGGAGAAGTGGTGCCGTTTACAACAAAGGAATTCGATACTTTGGTGTTTTTTGTCATGCATCCGAATCAAGTATTAAGCAAAGAGCAGCTTTATGAAAATATTTGGGGATTGGAATCGGCTGCGGATGTTTCGACTGTCACCGTCCATATCAGGAAACTACGTGAAAAAATTGAAAGAAATCCTGCACATCCTAAATTTTTGGAAACCGTTTGGGGAGCAGGGTATCGCTTTAATGTTTAAATAGCATGTTAAGGACCCGTCACGAAGTGGCGGTTTTTTTTATAAACATTAAGAAATTTTATTAATAAGTTAATCATTATTTAAGAGATTGTTTAGAGGGAGTTTAAGGTTAAGCATTAACATAATGAAGACGGAATAAGTAAGCAACTAAAAATAAAAGGGAGAAAAAAACATCATGAAACCTAAAGAACATGTCAATTTGCTACATAAGAATGACGGGAAATCCATTTGCGGCTGTGAAGTACAAACAGGGAAAGGATGGTGTGTTTCATGTGGAGATGGCTAACGATTGTCATCGGAAGCCTTTTCATCCTTCAAGGCTGTGTCTTGGATAATGAAGTAGAGCTAAATAAACAAGAAAAGGAGACAGGAAAGGGAATGAATGTACAATTTATTCAAGCCGTAGAACGTAAAGAAACGGAAAGAATAAGAAGCTTGATTGAGCAAGGTGCAGAAATAAATACACAGGACTCGGAAGGGCGAACCGCCACAATGATTGCGACTTATAACAATGATGTAGAGACGGCAAAAATCCTTATTGAAGCGGGTGCAGACGTCAACATTCAGGATGACATGAAAAATAGCCCCTTCTTGTATGCCGGTGCTGAAGGTTATGTAGATATACTTAAACTTGCGATTGAAGCGGGTGCAGACCCCTCTATAACCAACCGTTATGGTGGAACGGCTTTAATCCCTGCTTCGGAACATGGTTATGTTGAGGTTATTAAAGAACTTCTTACTAAAACTGATATTGATGTGAATCATGTGAATGATCTCGGTTGGACCGCTTTGCTAGAAGCAATCATTTTGAATGATGGAGATGGAAAACAGCAGCAAACAGTTCAATTGCTAATAGATCATGGGGCAGATGTCAACATCCCCGATAATAACAGTATGACACCTTTACAACATGCCCGCGAGAAAGGGTTTAAGGAAATTGAACAAATTTTACTTAAGGCAGGAGCAAAATAACCAGATCGCTATACTTTTAATTTGTAATATCAATTGCACTACAAAAAAAACCACAATATGATGAGGAGACGAAAAAATGAATAAAAAAGCAATAATTTCATCAGCTATACTACTTGGGATAACGTTGGCAATAACAGGATGTAACACAAACGCACAAGAAAATAAAAGCGCTCAGAAGCAGGAACAAACTGCAAAACAGAGTAAACAAGAAAAAAAGTTAACCGCAGGAGAGGAAATGACTAAAATTCTTACTAGCACGAATTGGCAAGGAACAAAAGTTTATGATAAAAATAATAATGACTTAACAAAGGAGAATGCAAGCTTCATTGGTCTAGCTAAATATGATGATGAAGCATCGAGATATGAATTTTTTGATAAAAATACTAAAAAAAGTCGAGGTGATAAAGGAACTTTCTTTATCACGAATGGGAAGATTAGAGTGTTAATTTCAGAATCAATGGGTTACCAAGCCGTTGTTGAAATAACTGAACTGAATAAGGATATGTTTACTTATAAAAGAATGGGCAAAGATGCAAAAGGTAACGAAGTAGAAGTGTTTGTCGATCATATTCCCTATACTGAAACAGAACTTTCCTTTACTGATCCAGACAAAAATTTGGAAACTTATACAGGAGATGTAGTTACAGACGTTGATGGAGACAAAGTTTTATCAAGCACCACATGGAAAGGTACAGTGGCATTGGATGAAAAGGGAAATGATGTATCAAGCTATAACTCGAATTATTTAGGTCTGGCAAAATATGATGATAAAACAAATAAGTATGAATTTTTTGATGCTAAAACCGGTGAAAGCCGTGGTGATTACGGCTATTACGATGTTGTTCATGGAAATAAGATTAGAGCCCATGTTTCACAAGGGGAAAATAAGTATGGTGCAGTTCTTGAACTTACGGAGCTTAATGAAAATAAATTCACTTATAAACGAATCGGTAAAGATAAAGAGGGCAAAGATATAACGATAACAGTTGAACATATACCTTATGAAGGTGATTTGAAGCTAAAATCAACTAAGTAAATAAAAAAAGGGATTTTGCATTAATAGCAAAATCCCTTTCTTGATATAGTAATAGAATGTAGTTCAATTTTTTTACGCGTTAAACTGTTCAACAGATGTTTCCAGGTCATTAGCGAGCCTTACCATCGAAGAGGTGGAGAAGGAGATGTCCTCCATGGATTTCGCTTGTTGATCGGTTGATTGGGCAACTTGCTTTGAAGCCACTGCCGTTTCCCTTGTTAACCCTGCAAAATCTTCTATCGAAGCATTGATTTCTTGAGAACTTGCTGCCATTTGCTCTGTAATGGCGGATATTTCTTGAATCTGATCACTAACATGCTCAAAGGATTTTATGGTCTGTTTAAATGTTTCTCTTGTATTCAGGACAAATTTTGTCCCTTCCTCTACCTCTTTAGTACCGGTTTCCATCATTTTCACTGATTCATTTATGATGGATTTAAAATGAAGTAGGGACTCTTGTATATTGATTGCAGATTCCTTGGTGCCTACTGCCAATTTCCGTACTTCGTTCGATACCACCGCAAAACCTTTACCCTGTTCACCGGCTCTAGCAGCTTCAATGGCCGCATTTAATGACAGCAGGTTGGTTTGCTCGGCAATTCCCGTAATTAAATGTACAATATTCACAATTTCATTTGCTTGTTCGTCCAATTTCTTTATTTCTGAACTTGTTTGCAGCATAACATCTTTTACTTGCAGAATTTGATTTGAGAGTTCATTTATATCTTTATTTCCGATGGACATTCTAGCTGAAACATGATTTGTCTGTTCGCTGACTTCAGAAGAAGCTTCGGCAATTTTTTGTATCCCTATGGTCATTTCCTCGATGACCCTTGATGATTCTTCACTTCTGTGCAATTGTACTTCCGCAGCCCCTGCAACTTGCTGAATGCCTTTAACAATATGTTGTGTGGAAGTATCCATTTCTTTGATTTTGTGTTCGATATCACTTGATGATTCCAATAGCTGGTATGATGAGTTTTTCATGGAGTTGACAATAATGGTTGTATTGGTGATCATTTCTTCAAAGGATTTCACTAAAACCTTTATTTCGTCGTTTCCTTTAACCCTTGTGTTGCTAATCAGTTTATTGGCTGATAATAAATTTCCATTTGAGATTTCCTTTGCAGCCATGCTGACCTTGAGAAGGGGGCTTAACTTTCTAGTCAAGAACCATATTAATGCACCTACAACGATTGCCATTAAGATTACATTGATTATTATCATCAGGGGAAGGATGCCACCCAGTACTTTGCCGGTCGTAGCATCGACTTTACTGGCATCAATATCCACCCCTAGTATTCCAATGACCTCGTCCCCTTTCTTTATGGGAACAAAAACGGATAAATAGTCACCATATTCAGGATCATGAACGATGGAAGTGGTAGAAACCTTTCCCTTCATGACGCTTTCTACATCCTGATATGAAGTTACGGTTGTGGGGGTTGAAATGGGAGATGCTTTTTTATCTTCCTTACCCATTCCATCTATAAGAATATGGACTTTTTCGCTACTTTCGTCAATCCCCAATGTATAGACATATAATGCTCCAGTTTTTTGTTTATAATCGTCTAACTGTTCGCGTATCTCCCAATATGTAGAGGTTTCGGATTGATTACTTAAAAAATCGGCATAATATGTTGGATTTATTCCTTGAGCGATGTTGCTTGCGATGTCTAAGCTGCTCATAGCGATTGTTTTCTCAACCGTATCATTTGTACTTTTATACATCAATAGTAAACTTCCAATTAATGTAATGGCCATACCTGTTAAAAGAACAAAACCTATTTTCGTACTGAGTTTATTCATCTTTGTTTATTCCTTCCCCGTGTTATATATTTACCATGTTTTATATATCGGTAATAATTCAATATATTTAATGAGCCTTTAAAAGCTTCGAGTAGAGTTTTTTCCCTTTAGTCTTTAACCTGTTGGATAGAGGTTCATAATGAAATGATCTCAATATAAATAATGGATTGTAACTTTTCAAAAGAGAAAAAAGTATAAATCTTTATACAAGGAAAATAACTTCTGTATGAAAGACACGGGTTAAAATATACAAACGATTACCACTTTGATGAAACGCAAGGTCATAAAAGAAAAAAGTTCTTAAAGACAGTTTTTTCAGAAGGAAAAACAAAATTCCAAACTTAAAAGCTCAATAAAGGAGAGGAATGTATTTTAAGGGAAACCTATAGTTATGTTCGATTCTCTATTCTATAAATATCTTAGTATTGAAAAAATTCATCTTTCCCATTCTGATTCTATAAATCTTGACTGAAAAGGATATGATTAATAAATGTTGATTCTCTAAATATTAATTAGCGAAAAATAGAGGTTTTGTTAAATTGTTATAAAATTCAAAAAATGGTTTGACATTAGTAAAATTGGAAGCTTATAATCAACGTAAGATTTCAAATTTAAAAACCGAGTTTTATAATGTAGAACAAATTAACCTTCATGTTATTAAAAGTAATTGTTTAAAATGTCATGAATCAACTTGAAACGCAACTAGAAGTGAAGTGTTTTCCTTACTCCGAATAAAACAAAACGGAGTTTTATAATATAAAACAATTTAACTTTGGCTTATACAAGGGTGAGGAGAAGTTCTTAAAATCAGTCATAAATGATAACGCTTACAAAAAACTTTTGGGAGGGTTTTTATTGAAAAAAAGAATGCCTTTTGTATTCTCCACAAGCTTAACTCTTGCAGCAGCTTTACTTTTATCAGGATGTGGTGGAGGTGAGGGTGAAAAAGCCAGTGGATCTGGCGTTGAAAAGAAAACGATAAAAGTGGCGAATTATTTTGCTGAAAATCACCCTCAAAACATTGCCTTGAGAGAAAAATTTGAAAAAATAGTAGAAAAAGAGAGTAATGGTGAACTAGAGGTTCGGATTTATGCGAACAGTACTTTAGGTGCAGAAAAAGAATTTTATGACGGCGTCAGAAACGGAACGATTGAAATGGGTGTTCCAGGACTAATTATGCAGTCGGACATTCCGAAAATGGGTGTTCCGGAATGGCCCTTCCTATTTCGGGATTACGATCATGTAAAGAAGGTATTGAATGGACCTATCGGAGAAGAATTGACAGAAGAACTTGATCCAAAGCATGGAGTGACACCGCTCGCATGGAGTGCAAATGGATTTAGGATGTTTTCGAGTAATCGTCCAATTAAGAGTATGAAAGATTTTGATGGACTTCGACTCAGAATGCCGAACATTCCGAATTACATAAAACTAGGTGAATCATTGGGGGCAAATGTTAGTCCATTACCAATTTCAGAAGTTTTTACCGCACTTGAACAAAAGGTAGTGGATGCTCAAGATAATCCCATTGCCACGTTGAGATCCTCGGGGTGGAATGAAGTTCAAAGTGATGTACTAGAATCCAAGCATATGTTCAGCCCCAATATTTACATTATCAATAGCAAATTCTATAAAGGGCTGACAAAGGAGCAACAAACCATCATTCAAAAAGCAGCAAAAGAGTCGGCAGCATATGAGTTTGATTTGATGGAAAAAAGTTATGAAGATGACAAAGCATATCTTAAGGATAATGGAATCAAATTCACTAAGCCTGACGAAGATTTTGCACAAAAAATGTTAAAAGCATCTCAACCTGTTTATGATGAAGTTTTTGAGGAAAATGACTGGGCGGAAGAGCTTGTAGGAAAAATAAAAGCAGAATGAAGCAGGCGCTTTAGATAGGAAGGGGGAGATGTATAGGTGAAAAAAATTTCCAAAACCCTAGAAAATTCGTTGAACATTATTATGGCAGCAGCTTTAGCAATTATGGTCGTACTCGTGTTTGGTAATGTAGTACTTCGTTATTTCTTTAATTCAGGGATTACTTGGTCAGAAGAAATGTCAAGGTATCTCTTTATTTGGTTGACGTTCCTCGGCGCCATCGGAGCTTTCAAAAACAAAGAACACTTAGGTGTCGACATGGTCATCAAACGGCTCCCGAATAAGATGAAAAAAGTGGTTCTTGTTATTAGTGATTTGATGATGTTATTCGTTCTTCTCCTGATCCTGGATGGCAGCTGGAAAATGACATTGATAAACATTGATAGTACTGCACCAGCCACAGGCATGCCACTGGCATTTGTATATGGGACAGGTATTCTTGTGAGTGTTTCAATGGGCAGCATGATCATTTTCAATTTATATCGGATTTTCTTCAATAAAATTAAAGACGAAGAATTGGTGATGATAAGTGAGTCAGAAGAGCTAATTTCTCTCCATACTGATGAATTTGCTTCAGATATTAGGATTGTCAAGGAGGAGAAACAGGGATGATAGGTGTATTTGTCGGATCTTTACTGGGAGCCATGGGACTTGGAATACCTATTGCCTTTGCCTTACTTGTGAGTAGTGTAGTGTTAATGTATTTCCTTGGTATTTTTGATAGTCAAATAATCGCACAAAATCTAATCAGTGGCGCTGATAACTTCCCTCTAATGGCCATACCGTTCTTTATGCTTGCAGGAGAGGCGATGAATAGGGGCGGATTATCACGGCGTATCGTTGAGATGGCAATGAACTTGGTTGGCCATATCAAGGGAGGCCTTGGCTATGTTGCGATCATTGCGAGTGTGTTGTTTGCAAGTTTATCAGGATCTGCCGTTGCCGATACAGCAGCGCTTGGGGCTATATTAATTCCAATGATGGTGAAGTCAGGGTATGATGTGAACCGGTCAAGTGGGTTGATTGCATCCGGTGGTATCATTGCCCCGATCATTCCGCCAAGTATTGGCTTTATCATTTTCGGTGTCGCAAGTGGAGTGTCCATTACAAAGCTGTTTATGGCAGGAATCGTTCCTGGTATTTTACTAGCGGTTGGACTAACGGTTACCTGGGCCATTGTTGCACGAAAAGATAAAGTCGCCGTTAACCCCCGGGCTTCAACAAAAGAAATTCTTACTTCTCTTCGTCAAGGAGTTTGGGCTCTATTCCTGCCCATCATTATCATTGGTGGATTGAAATTCGGTTTATTCACACCGACTGAAGCGGCAGTGGTGGCTGCAGTCTACGCCATATTTGTCGGTCTTGTAATCTATCGAGAAATGAAAATGAAAGATTTGTATGAGGTCTTTGTTCATGCAGGAAAAATGACGAGTGTTGTCATGTTTCTGGTCGCCGCGGCACTCGTGTCATCCTGGCTGATAACGGTAGCCGATTTACCTGGTCAGGTGATTGGATTGCTGGAGCCATTTATGGATCATCCATTCCTTCTATTAATAATGATAAACTTATTGGTCATCGTAGTTGGAACTGCTATGGATATGACGCCGACAATCCTTATTCTAACACCTGTATTGATGCCATTGGTGGTCGCTGCAGGTATTGATCCAGTTTACTTTGGTGTCCTGTTTATCCTGAATAACGCCATCGGTTTACTTACACCACCGGTCGGAACCGTATTAAATGTCATGTGCGGCATAAGCAAGATCAGTATGGAAGATATCATGAAGGGGATTTGGCCTTTCTTGCTCGTGGAAGTAATTGTATTGATCTTGTTGATTCTGTTCCCTTCCTTAGTGCTGGTTCCTCTAGGCTGGTTTACCTCCTAACGGAATTAAACTAGTAATTCGGTTTGTATGCTGATATTCATCTTAATTAATAGGAGGAAAATGATAATGAATAATCTGTTCAAGCGTTTGGCGGTGGGGGTTTTACTGCCAGCCGTATTGCTATTAAGTGCTTGCGGAAACCAAAATGAAAGCGCTTCAGCTGACGGTATTCAAAAAAGAACAATCAAAGCAGGAATCGGGAATAGTAAAATGCATCCACAAGGGCAAGGAATGGAGAAATTTAAAGAACTGGTTGAAGAAAAAAGCGGGGGAAAAATGAAGGTCCAAAACTTTTTTGATGCCACCCTCGGGGATGATCAGAAAATGACAGAAGCACTTCAAGGTGGTTTACAGGAAGTAACTGTTCCTTCAACCTCTCCACTTGTGGGAATGATTAAGGAATTTGGAATTTATGACTTCCCGTTTGTCTTTAATAATGAAGAAGAAGCTTATTCCGTACTTGATGGTGCAATAGGCAAAAAACTTTTGGATAAATTACCGGAACATGATTTAGTAGGTCTGGGATATTGGGAAAATGGTTTCCGAAACTTAACCAACAGTAAACACCCTGTTAAAACGGTTGAGGATTTCAAAGGCCTTAAAATTCGTACCATGCAAAATGAAGTGCATTTAGATGCTTTTTCAAAGTTGGGTGCTAATCCATCGCCGATGGCCTTCTCTGAAGTATTTACTGCACTGGAAACCGGCACTGTTGATGGGCAGGAGAACCCACTCGCAACAATTCAAACGCAAAAATATAATGAAGTGCAAGACTACTTAAGTCTTACAAATCATGTTTATACACCATTTGTATTCCTTGTAAGTAAAAAGTTCTGGGACGACCTATCAGAAGAAGAGCAAAAAATCATGAGTGAGGCCGCACAAGAGGCTGGAAAGTATCAACGGGAAGTTAACCAAAAAGAAAATGAAAAGGCACTTAAGTATCTAAAAGAAGAAGGAATGAAAATCAATGAAGTAGAGCCGGAAGAAATGGAAAAAATGAAGAAAGCCATCCAACCAGTGACGGACGAATATGCCCAGAAATTCGGGCCGGATCTTGTAGAGGAAATGATGAGCGAAGTTGAAAAAGTACGCGGTAAATAATCCAGACTGTTTGGAGGATAGAAAATGGATATTATCTCTGAACTTTTACGTGAAATCCAATTACCGAAAATGGTCAAAGTGAGGCAGAAGTTTCTTACACCTCATATAGCTGATGTAGCTGGTGAGGTGAAGAAGGCGATAAAAGAAGCAGGTGTCTTATCAAGAATAAATGAAGATGACAGGGTGGCAATTGCAGTAGGAAGCAGAGGGGTGGCGGACCTTCCTACTATTGTAAGAGAAACGGTGGCTGCCGTTAAGGAGGCTGGCGGTAATCCTTTTATAGTCCCTGCAATGGGAAGCCATGGGGGTGCTACAGGGGATGGACAAATTGATGTGTTGCTTCAACTGGGTATTTCAGAAGAATCGGTTGGAGCGTCAATACTGTCATCGATGGAAGTTATTAAACTGGATGAATTGCCAAATGGGCTCCCTGTCTATATTGATAAGTTTGCATATGAATCAGATAAAATCATTGTCATTAATCGGATAAAACCACATACGGCATTTCGCGGACCGGTTGAAAGCGGACTAATGAAAATGATTACAATCGGTTTAGGCAAGCAAAAGGGAGCCGAAGCTGCACATGCATACAGCTTTAAGTATATGGCGGAACATGTCCCTGAAATGGCAAAAATTTCTTTAGCGAAAGCTCCTATCATATTTGGTCTTGCGACTATTGAAAATGCCTATGATAAACCAGCGAAAATCGTCGCAGTCCCAGCAGAGGAATTGGAGGAAGTGGAACCGGGACTATTGCTTGAAGCAAAATCATTGATGCCAAGAATCCATTTCGATTCGATCGACGTACTTATTGTAAATGAACTCGGAAAGGATATTTCAGGGGATGGAATGGATCCGAATATTACGGGTAACTTCGCCACTCCATATGCTACCGGTGGGCCAGAGGTTAAACGGACCGTTGTACTTGGACTTACTGAAAAAACTCACGGTAATGCAAACGGCATCGGCATGGCTGATATGACGACGAAGGCCGTCATGAATGAAATCGAATGGGAAAAAGGCTATGCCAATGCACTCACAAGCACAGTGACAGATGTAGTAAAGCTCCCGATGTTTTTAGATACGCAGGAATTAGCTGTTAAAGCTGCTATCAAAACGTGCAATGCCTTCAATTTGAATAAAGTGAGAGTCGTAAGAATAAAAAATACGCTTGAAATCGGTGAAATTTGGATTTCTGAAAGCATGATGGAAGAAGCTTTAAAAAACAAAAATTTAGAAATCCTGTCAGAACCAGAAGAATTGGCACTAGACTAAAAACCTTGGTTAATATTTTTAGAGAATGGAAGAATTCATTTGAAATCAGAAAAGGAGTGCTGAAATGACACACCTATATCCACTAATTGATAACGGGATAAACCCTTACCGCGATAATGTACAGGGAAAAGCAAA
This sequence comes from Peribacillus sp. NPDC055009, assembly GCF_053608705.1. NCBI lineage: Bacteria > Bacillati > Bacillota > Bacilli > Caryophanales > Bacillaceae > Peribacillus > Peribacillus sp. NPDC055009. The sequence continues at coordinate 18,048 of NZ_JBSGVZ010000021.1, forward strand.
TGAACCCATTACGGTTGCAGGTTTGTTGGACCGTTCGAAGCTGACGCTTGGCTCCACATATGAAGGGGGCAAGCCTGATTGGACGCTTGAAGAAATTTATATGCGGCTAGAGAGGAATGCCCCGCGTATCGCAATAATCGGTGGTTCGTCCGATCATCCGGCCCATATAATGGATTACCAAACGTCAGCACGGGCAGCAATCCGCATTTGGCAAAACGGCGGTGTGCCGTTTCATTTCTCGACACCGGTGATGTGTGATGGCACTGCGCAAAACAATCAAGGAATGAGTTACTCTCTCCAGAGCCGAAACGCGGTTGCACAAATGGTTGTCAACCAGCTAGAAGCTCACAGTTATCATGGTGCATTCGTAATTCAAGGGTGTGATAAGCAGCCTCTTGGTGTTGTAAGTGCACTCGCACATGTTGATCGTGTTCGCCGAAACCGTGGTGAAGCACCCTTTTTCGCAACATTCGCACCTGCTCACGTATTGGAAGGCGGTTCGATTCCAGCTGACGTGATTGAAGAATTGGAAACTCTTGCGAAAAAAGCGGAAAGTAAGGGAGCTACTGATGTAGCCGTTGATTTACGAGATACGATGGCATATATATTGCAATGTTCATCGAATACTGCATTTCAGGGTGTATTTGAACGGGCCTATGAACGAGGAATATTGACGAAGGAACAGCATAAATACTTTGAAATGAGACTTGCTGTCGCAACATGTGACGGGCAGGGAGGTGTATGTGCCTTTAATGGTACGGGGAATAGTTCACGTCATTTAGTGGCAGGCATGGGTCTCGTTCATCCAGCAGTGGAGCTGTTGACCGATCCACCAACACAACGCCAGATTAATTCGGTGCTTGATAGCTTTGCCGGCATGATAAACGAAGAGCGCTACGGCGTGGCCAACATTGTCGCTGCGAACATAAAAAATGCAATCCGTATTCACAGCGCTTCGGGTGGTTCTACTAACTTAATGATGCATATTGTTGCAGGCATGCTTTATGCAGGATACAAATTCAGTTTATGGGACCTTGACCGCATTCATCATTCACATCCAATTCCTGACTTATTTGATTACAGTTTGACAGAAGGAAGGGACATTTATTCACTTGCGATGCAGTGTTGCAGCGGGAACAGCAGAGGAATGGAAACACTTTTTCATGAACTTATTGAGAATGGTGTACCAATGGATCAGGATGCGCCGACTGTCGCAGCAAAAACCTGGAAAGAACGACTTTCGATCACAAGTAGCCTAAAAGCGGTTAATGTAAAGGAAAATCAGGTCATTTTATCCAATCCACGCCGTGGATTCAGCGGTGTTGATGTATTAAAAGGAAACTTCTTTGAAAGCGCCGTTGTAAAAATCAGCGGTATGCCGACACCACAGCTTGACCAATTCGATGATAAGCTTGCATTTGTCCTTTATTACGAAAATGAAGATGATGCAAATAAAAGCCTGCTCGATTCAAATCTGCTTTCAAAAATAAAAGAGCAAAAGCTTTTCGAACATAATCTATTGCTAGAATCTCTTAAATACAACAATGAGCCGGAATGGTCTCTTCTAAAAACCGCTACCTATGGGGAGCTATTTGACAGGATGGTTGAAGCAGGCACATTGAAAATTGCGGTTATTATCTCAGGGCAGGGGCCAGTGGCATTCGGAATGCCTGAAATGTTTACACCAATGCAACACATCAATGCAAATCGTGTTATGAAAAAAATCGCTACAATCATTAGCGATGGCCGCTATTCAGGAGTCACATATGGTGCTGCCATAGGACATATGACACCGGAAGCGTATGAAGGTGGCGGCATTGGTTTACTTAAATCAGGGGATGTAATTCACCTTCAGCTTCGTGATCGACGGATTGATTTTGTAGATTCTACTCAACTTCATTCTGGAAAGGTTATTCATGATTTTGCGGATCATTTTAAAGAAGAAAGACAATCATTGGCAGCTGAACGCAAGCAGCGGATGAAAGTTAGACAAAAAATGGTTGCGGCTAGCAACAGGATGTTTGGACATACAGATGCAGCAAATGGTGTTGTTCCAATCGCTGTCATTGAGGATGCGGTGCTTGATTATGAACAAGATATTATAATCCAGGAAAAAAAAGTAGAAATAAAGTGAGGTATGCTCGTCGTAAATCCGATAAGATAAAGGTAGACAGAATGATAAAAGGAGTGAGGAACGATGCCTATCATCCAATCGGTGGAGCGTGCCTTGAAAATATTGGATTTATTTGATGAGCGTGAGCGTGAACTAACTATAACAGAGATAAGCAAACGAATGAATTTACATAAAAGTACGGTTCATTCACTATTAAAAACCTTACAGGAGCATCACTATATTTCACAAGGCGAAGAAAATGGAAAATACTCGCTAGGATTAAAGCTATTGGAGAGGGGAAGCGTTGTCGTGACCCATCTCGATTTGCGCAATGTAGCAAGAAAACATCTTGAATGGCTTTCAGCAACAACGAATTTGACGCTGCACCTTGTCATATTAGACGGGCAGGAAGGTGTCTATGTCGATAAAGTGGAGGGCACTGGGGTAACGGTCCTCTATTCCCGTATTGGCCGGCGTGTTCCGATTCATACGAGTGCAGTTGGCAAATCTCTTGTTGCAACCAAAACGGATAGTGAACTGGATTTACTCTTGGACGGCTATGATTATACAGGACCGACCGATAGATCGATTAGATCCAAGGACCAATTTTTAGCGGAAATCGAAAAAGCACGCATTAATGGATATTCAATGGATAATGAAGAAAACGAACCGGGCATTTTCTGTCTGGCAGTACCGATAAAAGATTATTCAGGCAAGGTAATCGCTGCAATGAGTGTATCGATGCCTGCTTCTAAAGTAAATGAAGAAACACATGAGTATTATGTACGTCTCTTAAAGGAATGCAGCAGTAAAATTTCGCAGGAGCTCGGCTATGAATATCAAAAAATATAAATGAGGCCTGCCAATTAGGAGGAACTAGAAAATGAGAATTATTCGCTATGTAAAAGAAAGTAAAAAACAACTTGCTGCCGTGACAAACGAAAACAATGTGGTGGACCTTCCATTTACGGATTTTATGTCGTTGATTACAACGGCACGTCATGATAACAGAACAGCGTTTGATATTGTAAAACAAATTGCCGCCGAAGGGGAACTGCAGCCACTGGAAGGTCTTCAATTAACAACTCCTATCGACGCACCTGAAGTATGGGCATCTGGCGTTACCTATAAAAAAAGCAAGGAAGCACGTAACTACGAAGCTACGCAAGGAAAGCTGGACCGCCAAACATTCTATGACAAAGTTTATGATGCAGTGCGTCCTGAGATTTTCTTTAAATCGACTGCAGCAAGAACTGTGGGCCCGAATGATCCGGTATACTTGCGTTCAGATTCAAAATGGCAAATTCCTGAGCCGGAGCTTGGTCTGGTCATCGATAAAGAGGGAACGGTACTCGGATATATCGCGGGTAATGACATGAGCTGCCGAGATATTGAAGGTGAAAATCCGCTTTATCTTCCACAGGCAAAGGTATGGAAAAATTCTTGCTCCATTGGACCGGCAATATTGTTAAAAGAGGCTGTTACGGATCCATATGAGCTTAAAATCATGTGCCGTATTTATCGAAATGAAGAAAAAGTATTTGAAGGTGAAGCGAAAGTAAACCAACTGAAACGAAAATTGGAAGAGCTTGTCGACTATTTAGTCTTAGATAATACTGTTTTTGACGGATCAGTTTTACTTACTGGTACATGTGTGGTTCCGCCAAATGAATTTACATTGAAAGGCGATGACCGAATTGAAATCGAAATACCAGGGATTGGAGTATTGAACAACCCGGTTATCCAAAGTAAAGCAGTTCAAACAATTTAAGGGGTGACAAAATGAGCGAATATAAAACACTTTACTTAAGTGCGAAAGATAGTGTAGCTGTCGCTTTATCCGAAATCCCTGAAAACACATCAGTAGTTGTGAAGAAAGGCATGGAAGAACTTGTCGTATCCATTCTTGAACCGATTCGTTTTGGACATAAGTTCGCAGTCAAAGCCATCGAACAAGGAGCAGACATAATTAAATATGGGGAAGTCATAGGTGCAGCCTCAGCTTTTATTCCCGCTGGTGCACATGTTCATGTACACAATTTAGAAGGTAAAAGAGGAAGGGGTGACAAAATTGCTGAATGAAAAAATGCAGTTTTGGGGCTACCGCCGTCCGGATGGACGCGTCGGTGTCCGGAATCATGTACTGATTTTGCCAACGATAACATGCGCAACACAAACAGCGCAGCGAGTAACAGAGCTGGTGAGCGGAACCGTCACATTCATTCATCAGCATGGCTGTGCGCAAGTGGGCTCTGATTATGATCAAACGGCCCGAACCTATGCGGGAATGGGCATGAATCCAAATGTATATGGTGTCATAGTACTCGGACTTGGCTGTGAAACACATCAGGCGCACCGTATTGGAGATGAAATTGCCAAATGTGGTAAACCAGTGGAAACGGTATCGATTCAGGAACATGGCGGCACTCTTCAAACCATTGCCGAAGTAGCTAAAATTGCGGTCAAAATGGTCCAGGATGCCTCGATGGTGCAGCGGGAATTATGTGATTTTAGCGAGCTGATTGTCGGCACAGAATGCGGTGGGTCGGATGCATGCTCCGGCTTATCGGCTAACCCGGCAGTCGGACGTACAAGCGATTTGGTTGTTCAGCAGGGGGGAACCGCAATATTAGCGGAAACGACTGAACTCATCGGTGCGGAGCATTTGATCGCTAAACGGGCGGTAAACGATCAGGTAGCCAAAAAAGCTTATGCGGTTATTAAAATGATGGAGGACCGCTCGATACAAATGGGCGTAGATATCCGCACCGGAAATCCGAGTCCGGGAAACATTGAGGGAGGTCTCAGCTCACTCGAGGAAAAATCACTGGGGGCAGCGACAAAATCAGGCACAACCAGACTTGAAGAGGTCATTGATTATGCCCAGGTGCCCACAAAAAAAGGGCTCGTATGGATGGATACGCCTGGCCACGACATTGAGCAATTGACGGGAATGGTCGCAGGCGGTGCCCAAATCGTTCTCTTTACAAGTGGAAGAGGCACGCCGACGGGTTCTCCTATTTCACCCGTCATAAAAATCTCGACTAATACACCAATGTTTGACAGGATGAATGAAAATATGGATTTAAATGCTGGTACGATTGTCGATGGTTTAGAAACCGTTGATGAAGTGGGCAGGCGCATCATGGAAGAAATTCAACATGTTTCAAACGGAAAACTAACAAAAGCGGAGATATTAAAGCAGCATGACTTTGGTATATGGAGAATTGGACCGACATTCTAAAACGAAAAAGGAGCTAAAGACTATGATATCAACTACATTTGCAACGAAAACATATAAAAATTTCATTAATAATGAGTGGGTGAATGCATCTTCTGGAAATACAATCGAAAGCATTAATCCTGCGGACAAAGAACCGGTTGGTTATGTTCAAAGCTCAACGGTAGATGACTTGAACAAGGCTGTAGCTTCTGCGCATAAAGCAAAGAGGGATTGGCGTAGGATCGGGCAGTCTGCACGTGGACAAATCCTTTTCAAAACGGCCAATATATTGGAAGAAAATCTAGATGAAATTGCCGAAACGATGACTCGCGAAATGGGTAAAACGTTACCTGAAGCAAAAGGTGAAACGGCACGGGGGGTTGCAATTCTGCGTTACTATGCTGGGGAAGGGATGCGGAAAGACGGCGATGTTATTCCATCATCCGATAAAGATGCCCTAATGTTTACGAAACGTAGCCCACTTGGTGTTGTCGGGATAATCACGCCATGGAACTTCCCGGTTGCAATTCCCATCTGGAAAATGGCTCCTGCTCTTGTATATGGCAACTCAATCGTATGGAAACCGGCTACGGAGGGAGCCGTTACTGCAGCGAAAGTGATGGAATGCTTCACAAAAGCAGGCTTCCCGGAGGGCGTAGTGAACTTCATTACCGGTAAGGGGTCGATCATCGGTCAAGGACTCATAGATCATCCGCTTTTAAATGCGATCACATTTACCGGTTCTGAAAGTGTCGGTCAGAGCGTCGCAAAATCAGCTTCCGCACGCGGCATAAAATATCAGCTTGAAATGGGTGGCAAGAACCCAGTCATCGTAACGAAAGATGCAAACATCGACCAAGCTGTCGAGGCGGTCATCAGCGGTGGATTTCGTTCTTCCGGCCAGAAATGCACAGCTTCAAGTCGTGTAGTCGTTGAATCGTCCGTCTATGATGAATTCAAACAAAAACTGGTAAAGGCAGCAGCGGAAATTACAGTAGGCAACGGTCTTCAAGAGGGTATTTGGATGGGTCCGTGTGCAAGCGAAAGCCAGTTCAAAACGGTCACAGAGTACATTGAAAAAGGCAAGCAGGAAGGCGCAAAACTCATACATGGCGGGGAGATATTAACTGGCGGAGACTATGATAGGGGCTTTTTCATCACACCAGCGATTTTTGAAGACGTGACGTCCGAAATGGAGATTGCACAGGCAGAAATTTTTGGGCCAGTTATCGCGCTTATGAAAGCAACCGATCTTGTCGAAGCGATTGACTTGGCAAATAATACGAAGTACGGATTGAGTGCATCAATCTTCACATCAAATATTAGCTCAATTTTGGAGTTCATTGATGAAATTGAAGCAGGTCTTGTCCGCATTAACGCAGAAAGCGCGGGCGTAGAGTTGCAAGCCCCATTCGGAGGCATGAAGGCATCAAGCACGGGTTCGCGAGAGCAAGGTGAAGCGGCGAAAGAATTTTATACAGCCATAAAAACGGTTTTTATTAAAGGTTCTTAACAAGTGCAAGGGAGGTTTCCATTTTTGAAAATCTCTCTTTCTTCAAAAAAACATTGCGAGGTGCTTGATGAAAATCATAAAAATTTCTTTATACAAAGTTCCGCCCCGCTGGCTGTTTTTAAAAATCGATACGGATGAAGGCATTTCTGGATGGGGAGAGCCTGTCGTGGAAGGCCGTGCTGAAACTGTTAAAGCAGCAGTTAACGAACTGACTGATTATTTGATCGGGAGAAATCCGAACGATATTGAAGATATCTGGCAAACGCTTTATCGAGGTGGATTTTATCGCGGGGGCCCAATTTTAATGAGCGCCATTTCCGGCATTGAGCAGGCACTATGGGATATAAAAGGAAAATACTTCGATATTCCTGTATACCAAATGCTCGGCGGCAAAGCACGTCAAAAAATTAAAGTCTACTCATGGGTCGGAGGAGATAGACCGGTGGATGTAGTTGCTGCCGCAATAGAAAAACAGAAAGAAGGCTTCCTTGCTGTCAAAATGAACGCATCAGAAGAAATGAATTACATAGATAGCTTTTCGAAAGTAGAAGCGGTCATCGAACGCGTTGCTTCAATCAGGGAAGCGGTTGGCAAGGACTTTGGGATCGGTGTGGATTTTCACGGGAGGATTCATAAAACGATGGCAAAGGTGATTGTGAAAGAACTCGAACCATACCGTCCAATGTTCATTGAAGAACCGGTGCTCCCGGAAAACAATGAAGCACTTCGTGAGATTGCCTGGCATACAACGTGTCCGATTGCGACGGGAGAGAGAATGTATACGCGTTGGGGCTTTAAGCAGCTACTACAAGATGGTTATGTCGATATAATTCAGCCGGATCTGTCTCATACAGGTGGTATTTTAGAAGGGAAAAAAATTGCCGCAATGGCAGAAGCGTATGATGTAGCAATTGCGCCGCACTGCCCGCTCGGTCCGATGACTCTTGCTTCATCCATTCATTTGGACGCAACGACACCGAATTTCATTATTCAGGAGCAAAGCCTTGGTATTCATTACAACGAAGGCATGGACATTCTCGATTATATGAAAAATCCAGAATTATTCGATTATGAAAATGGCTATGTGAACATTCCGGATAAACCGGGTCTTGGAGTGGAAATTGATGAAGAAAAAGTGAAGCAGGCAGCAGAGACCGGACATAATTGGAAAAACCCAATTTGGCGTAATGAAGACGGGAGTATCGCTGAATGGTAATAAAAGGAGGAAAAATAATGGACTTTCATGGCATCGTTCCACCGGTAGTCACCTTATTTGATGAAACGGGGAACTTGGATTTGGAGTTGAACAGAAGGTATATCGACCTATTAATCTCACGGAATATTGACGGTATTTTGTTGATGGGTAGTTCAGGTGAGTTCTCCTCACTTACGACTGAAGAAAGGAAATTATATGTACGCGAAATGTTAAAGCACATTAACGGAAGAGTGCCAGTTATGGTCGGAGTCGGGCATACCGTATTAAAAGAGGTGCATGAACTGACTTCTTATGCAGAAGAGCATGGAGCGAACGGCGTTCTTGTAGTAAACCCATATTACTGGAAGCTGTCTGACGAGCAATTATATCGACATTTTTCCAGCGTAGCGAATCATACTAATCTGCAAGTTTTCATTTATAACATCCCGCTCTTGACCGGACAAAATTTATCAATCGAATTGATTAAAAAATTAGCCCAAGATCATCCCAACATAGCAGGTATTAAAGAGACGGTCAGTGATTTCGGGCACCTTCGTCAAGTGCTCGCGGAAGTGAAGAAAGTTCGCAGTGATTTCAAAGTCTTCTCCGCGTTTGACGAGCATTTGCTTCCGGCTCAAATGATTGGTGCAGCTGGAAGCATTAATGGAAGCGCTGTCTTTGCCCCGGAAATATCCGTACATTTATATGAATCGTATCATAAAGGGGATCTCGCTGAAGCCCAGAAAAATCATCAAGTGATTTCAAAACTGATGGATGTGTACAATTACGGTCCGACATTTTTTACAGCCATGAAAGAAGCTGTTCATCAGCGCTGGTTTGACGTTGCGGCTGGACACCGTGCCCCATGCGATGTATACCCTGCTGATTTGAGTGACAAAGTAGCTGCTCTCTTAAAAAATATAGATATGAAAGAAGGCGTCCAAAAATGAAAGAATCACGCGTCTTGCTCGAACAATTAGGCTACCCATCTACTGATCTTAAAGAACTTCCTACATCAACGAAAACATTTCCGGATGGAGCTCAATACCGCATTGAACTACCAAGTGTAGAAGGTCCAGCTGCCCTAAAAGAAACATTGAAAGAAATTGACCGACTCGGTTTGACTATTCACCGGATATCCCAGGGCAGCGGCATCATGCTTCAAACGGATGAAGAAATTAAAGAAATGTGTGAAATGACAGCAGAGCGCGGCATGGAGCTCAGTTTGTTTGTCGGTCCCAGGGGTTCATGGGATGTCAGTGCGGGACCGCTTACGCCAGGAGGTAAATCTCAGGGAATCCGCCATGAAGGATCGGACCAGCTTGTTTATGCAATGGAAGACTTGAAAAGAGGAGCTGCACTTGGTCTTCGCGGTGCGTTAGTTGCGGATGAAGGACTCCTACTTTTAACGAAAGAAATGAAAAAATACGGACAGCTTCCGGAAGACTTTGTTGTTAAAGTATCGGTTCAAATGGGTTCAGCCAATCCAGTATCCGTTAAATTAATGGAAGACATCGGAGCGGATACCTACAACGTGCCACCTGCATTAACGCTGTCTAAACTTGCAGCGATTCGACAATCAATAAACATTCCAATTGATTTATATGTTGAAGTTCCGGATACCTTTGGAGGCTTTCTTCGCTATTATGAAATACCGGAAATTATCCGTGTATTGGCGCCTGTATACATTAAATTTGGTTTGCGTAATCATCCTGATGTATACCCTTCAGGGAAACAATGGGAAAGTACGAACATCTCACTCGCTCAAGAACGTGTACGCCGTGCCGCAATTGGTATTCAAATGATCGAACGATACTATCCTGAAGCAAAAACATCGAAACTTGGTGCAGAAGGTCTCGGTATTGCAAAAATTGAAAAGGCAGCAGCGAAATAGATGTCTGGTATTACAATAAAGGAGTTGAGCCCGAATGACCTTTAAAATATTATTAACGGATTACGAATTTGAACATTTGAAATATGAAGAAGAGATTTTTCAAGAAAGCGGTCTGGATATCAATTTCATCAAAGCGCAATGCAAAACTGAAGAACAAGTTATGGAGCAGGCAAAAGAAGCGGATGCAATTTTAAATCAATATGCTCCTATCTCACGCCGAGTCATTGAGTCGCTTGAAAACACGAAAATCATTTCCCGCTATGGTGTTGGCGTCAATACAATTGATCTCAATGCGGCTAAAGAAAAGGGGATCACTGTCGCCAATGTACCGGATTATGGCATGGAAGAAGTATCGAATCATGCATTGGCACTTTTACTTTCGTCGGCGCGGAAAGTGACACTGTTAAACAAGGAAGTGAAAAAAGGTAACTGGGACTTTAAAGTGTGTGTCCCGATTCACCGTTTTAACGAACAAACGGTTGGGGTTCTCGGCTTTGGCCGGATTCCGCGCCGTTTCATTGAAAAGGTGAAACCGCTCGGCTTTAAAACCGCTGCTTATGACCCTTTCGTATCGGCGGCAGACATGGCTGCTGTCGGGGTTCAAAAAATGGATCTCGACGAAATTATAGGCGAAGCCGATTATTTGTCGATCCATGTGCCCTTAATTGATGATACATACCACCTGATCAATGAGGAGCGCCTTAAACAAATGAAGAGTAACGCGGTCATCATTAACACGGCACGTGGACCGATAATCGATGAAAAAGCACTTTCCTATGCACTTGAAAAAGGGATAATTGCAGGTGCTGCACTTGATGTGACAGAAAATGAGCCGGTCCGAATCGATAGCCCGCTACTCACAATGGACAATGTCATCATTACGCCGCACAGCGCCTGGTATTCTGAGGAAGCGATGGTTGAACTTCGTCAAAAAGCAGCAAGAAATATCGTTCAGGTCTTAAAAGGGGAAAAAACACCATACGCATTAACCTAAGAAAGGGGAAAAATATGAAAATAGCAACTTTTTCCGTGCAAACCGAACAGCACATCGGTCTTGTTAAAGATGATCAAATTATCAGCTTAACGGCTCTCGGTCCAGAAGAATTTCCTGCTTGCATGAAAAAATTTATAGAACGAGGAAGCGAGTTGCGTTCACGTGCTGAACAGTTAATCGAGCAACGGGTAAATGACGATGCAATATTCAAACTGTCAGAAGTAAATATCCTGCCGCCAATCGCAAAGCCGGATAAAATCATTTGCGTAGGACTTAACTATTTTGATCATTGCAAGGAAACCGGGATGGAGCCTCCTGAATCACCGGTCATTTTTTCGAAATATGCTAATGCTATTGCCGGACATAATGATGCGATTGAAATCCCGATTAATTCAACCGAGGTCGACTTTGAAGCAGAGCTTGCGTTTGTCATTGGTAGAGAAGCGAAACATGTGTCAGAAGAAGAGGCGGATGACTACGTCTTTGGCTACACGATTATGAATGATATCAGCGCCCGAGATTTGCAATTTCAGGACGGTCAGTGGTCAAGGGGCAAAACGGCGGATACATTTGCTCCATTTGGTCCTGTTATCGTGACAAAAGATGAAGTGGGTGACCCCCACAATCTAGCGATTTCGCTCGAATTAAACGGTGAAATTATGCAGGATTCAAATACAAGCAACCTAATTTTTACGGTTCCGAAAATCATTTCATTTTTATCACAGTCCATGACGCTAATGCCAGGTGATTTGATTGCAACTGGCACGCCACCAGGCGTTGGAATGGGAAGGAATCCGAAAATCTGGTTGAAAAACGGTGACCGGATGAACGTCAGCATTGAGAAGATCGGTACGCTTTCTAATCACGTAATAGCATGATAAGAGAAAGAAGATGATGACATGGATGTTGTAACCATCGGAGAAACAATGACAGTGTTTACCCCGAATGAAGAAGGACCGCTTCGCCACGCCAGATCTTTTTCGATGAAGTTTGGCGGTGCGGAATCCAATGTAGCGATCGGGTTAAGCCGACTCGGTCATAGCTCACGCTGGATTAGCCGTCTCGGTGAGGATGAATTTGGCGATGCCATGCAATCGTTCATTCGCGGAGAAGGTGTTGATGTCTCTTATGTAACAAGAGACCCTGATGCTCCTACCGGAGTCTTTTTTAAAGAATTCAGACGGCTGAATGATACTCGAGTTTATTATTACCGGAAAGATTCGGCAGCTAGTAAAATGACGGCGGAATTACTAACTGATCTTGCCATCCAAGGCGCCGCTTATCTCCATATTACGGGAATTACCCCTGCACTAGGGAATTCTTGTCAGTCGCTCTTGGATAAAGCGATCCGCATTGCTAAGGAAAACGGAACAAAAATCGTCTTCGATCCGAATATTCGCTTGAAAATATGGGGTGATGAAAATGAAGCACGTCACATCATAACAAAGTACGCCTCGAAAAGTGATATCGTCATGCCTGGGGTGGGCGAAGCCGAATTTTTATTCGGCTCCCATACTCCTGAAAAATTTGCAGATCATTTTCATGAACTCGGTGTCGAAACAGTTTTACTTAAAATGGGCAAAGAAGGCTCTTTAATTTCAGCCCCGTCTGTACCGAAAACATACGTTCCTGGATTCTATGTGGAAAGGGTCGTGGATCCCATCGGTGCTGGTGATGCTTTTGCATCCGGTGTACTTTCCGGTCTGCTTGATGGACTGCCGCTAGATGAAGCTGCAAGGCGTGGAAATGCCATGGGAGCAATGGCAACGATGGTAAATGGCGATGTTGAGGGTTTGCCGGCCCGTGCCGACCTCGCTTTGTTCATGAGTGGCGGCGCTGATGATGTGAAGAGGTAGAAAGGTGGAAAAAATGACTAAACTTGAAGAGCTTAAACATGGGAAGCTGGTCGCTGTCATTCGCGGTGCACGCCCCAATCAAATTATACCAATCGCCCGGGCCCTGAAAGAGGGCGGCATCCGAACGCTAGAAATAACAGTGGAAACTCCCAAAGTGTGCCATTTGATTGAAAGAGTGAAAGAGGAGTTCGGTGATGATATCATTGCGGGTGCCGGTACAGTATTGGATCCTGAAACGGCCCGTGCGGTAATAATGGCAGGGGCGGAATTTATCTTTTCTCCAACCGTCAATGTCAAAACGATTAAAATGGCGAAGCGCTATGGCGTTATTAGCATCCCAGGTGCGCTCACACCAACCGAAATATTGACTGCTTACGAGAATGGAGCTGACATTATCAAAGTTTTCCCGGCAGATGCATTGGGTGTTAGTTACTTTAAAAATCTTAAAGGGCCGCTTCCTCACATCCCTCTAATGCCAACTGGCGGTGTCAACCTTGACAACCTTGCTTCGTTTTTTAAGGCAGGGGCCATCGCTGCGGGAGTTGGCGGTTCATTGATCAATCCTGCGAAATTGATTACAGGTGAAGATTACACCAGGCTGACAGAAACGGCAAAAAAATTCTCGGCTATCGTACAAAAAAGCTAATGCAGTCCTACGCTTATATTCATATCAATTCAATAGGCGCTGGAAATGAAAGTATGACTGTATGTTATTTCCTCCATTCCTACCAATTTGATGTATCCGTTAAATTTCCATCAAGGGTGGCATTGCTGATGGACAGTAGATAAATTAAAGACAAACCAGAAAGGGGAAAAGTGCTATGTTACTAGAAAAGTACAGTAATCTGCAGGGTATTCTCCAAAAAATGGAGTCGGTTGTGGTCGCTTTTTCAGGAGGGGTGGATAGCACGTTTTTGCTAAAAGTCGCTATTGATACTCTGGGTTATGATAATGTGTTAGCCATTACAGCAGATTCGGAAACCTATCCGTCGAGTGAATTGAATGAAGCCATTATGCTAACAAAATGGATTGGTGCCAACCATCGTGTCATTCAAACTTCGGAGTTGGCCATTCCTGGATATAAAGAAAACAATCAGAATCGCTGTTACTTTTGTAAAAGTAGTTTATTTGACCATCTGCTTCCTATTCTTGAAGAATATGAATTTAATAATATTATTTATGGAGTTATCGCTGATGATGCTAACGAATTTCGTCCAGGCATGAAAGCAGCTAAAGAAAAAGGAATCAGGGGACCTCTTCTAGAAGCCGATTTATTCAAAGAAGAAATAAGAGTATTGTCCAAGCAAGCCGGATTGCCAACCTGGGATAAACCGTCATTTGCTTGCTTATCCTCACGAATAGCATATGGCGATATCATTACGAAGGAAAAATTGACCAAAGTTGATAAATCAGAGGCTTACATAAAATCACTGGATATTCATCAGGTAAGAGTCAGGACCCATGAGGATACTGCCCGAATTGAAGTTGAACCCGATGATATGCCGCGAGTGCTTCAATACCATGTGGCGATCACGAAACGGCTGAAGCAATTTGGTTATAAGTATGTATCAATGGATCTCACGGGCTATACAAGCGGAAGTATGAATATGGCGCTTAAAAAGGAAGAAATGTTATGATTGACGATATTTTGGAGCAGGTTCAAAAGGGTTCATTGACAGTTGCGGAAGCGAAGGGAAAACTTGCATCCTATGAAAATTTAGGATTTGTAAAAATCGATCATCATCGTAAAAGGAGACAAGGCTTTCCCGAAATTGTGTTTGGGGAAGGGAAAACAGCTGAACAAATTTTAACGATTGTCCAATCGCTGCGGACAAGGAATGATTCTGTGCTTGTGACTCGTATTTCTCGGGAAAAAGCGGTATTTGTACAAAAAGAATGTAGTGATTTTGAGTATAACGAGATTGCACGGACACTTGCTTGGGTTAAAGAAAAGCCGAAATCCGTTGATTCATATATTGCAATTGTGTGCGCCGGGACATCAGATTTGTCCGTTGCTGAAGAAGCTGCCGTGACGGCCGAAACCCTAGGTATTCCAGTCAGGCGTATATACGATGTAGGTGTTGCTGGACTGCACCGCCTTCTTGATAATATTGACGAGATACGAGGGGCTACGGTATCAGTTTGTGTTGCGGGGATGGAAGGGGCACTTCCAAGTGTGTTAGGAGGCCTTGTCACGAATCCAATTATTGCTGTGCCGACAAGTATTGGTTACGGTGCTAATTTTAACGGTTTATCGGCACTTTTATCGATGCTCAATTCATGCGCATCGGGTGTAAGTGTGGTGAACATAGATAATGGATTTGGTGCAGCCTACAATGCAGCCATTATATACAAACTCGTACATAAAAAGGAGGTCAATAGTGATGAGGACTTTATATTTTGACTGCTTTTCCGGCATAAGCGGAGATATGGTTATTGGTGCGTTGATTGATGCAGGTGCAGACCCTGTACAAATGGAAGAAGAGTTAAAAAAGCTGAACATAGATGAAGAATATAATCTGTCATGGGGGAAGGTCGTCAAAAATGGCATTACAAGTACTAAATTTGATGTCTTTCTTACCAGTAAATCAGAGCAAACACATGAACACAGCCACAGCCATGGACAAGAACACAGTCATGGACATGAACAAAGTCATGGACACAGTCACAGTCATGGACATGAGCACAACCATGGACAAGAACACAACCATAGCCATGAACACAGTCATGGACATGAACACAACCATAGCCATGTACCTCACAACCATCACGGCAGCCGTACCTACAAACAAATTGTAGAAGCTATCAATGAGGCGAACTTTAATGAATCGGTAACAAACAAGTCACTCGCCATTTTTAAGAAGATTGGTGAAGCGGAAGGGCACATACACGGGCTTCCTCTTGATAAAGTTCACTTTCACGAGGTGGGAGCGGTAGACTCAATAATAGATATAATCGGGGCTGCAATTTTAATCGATCAGCTAGGTATTGAATCAGTTCAGTCATCAGCCATTCCAACGGGATCTGGACATATACATATTGATCACGGAATATATCCTGTTCCTGCACCTGCCACTCTTGAAATATTAAAGGGGGTACCGATTGCCTCAAACGATATTCGTTCTGAATTAGCAACGCCGACCGGTGCTGCCATCGCTGCGGTTTTAGCTGAAAATTTCGGCTCGCTTCCACCCATGACTGTCGAATCGATTGGCTATGGTGCGGGAACAAAAACATTCGAAAATCATCCGAATGTCCTACGCATTATTATAGGGGAGATCCAATGAAGCGCCCACCTGATCATGAGCATCTTGATGAACAAATGGTGAAAATGGAAGTGAATCTAGATGATATTTCCGGTGAATGGCTTGGGCATGTAATGGATTTGTTGTTTGAATCAGGAGCAAATGATGTATTTTATACACCAATCTTTATGAAAAAAAATCGACCGGGGGTGTTATTGCAACTTCTCTGTTCACAGCAGGTGATTTCGAAAATGAAGAAGATATTATTTGCTGAAACGACGACTCTCGGTATTCGCTACTACCCTCTTACCGTGCACCGGCTTGAGCGCTCTTTTTTCAATGTGAATACTCAATGGGGGGAAGTGACGATGAAGAGAGGGATTCATGAGGGGTTGACCTTGCAGCAGGCCCCTGAATATGAAGATTGCCGTAAAATTGCCGTACAGAACAATATACCTCTTAAAAGGGTGTATGAAGAAGTATGGAAGTGTCTCGGGGAGGTGGTAGAGAAATGAGTTTGGTGTCGATTCTTACATTTGGATTCATATTAGGGATAAAGCATTCGTTAGAGCCGGATCATGTTATTGCGGTAGCAACCACGGCAGGAAATACGAAAAAATTATCGCGTTCCACTCTAACGGGGGTGTATTGGGGTATAGGCCATACATGTACGCTGTTTCTTATAGGTATGATGTTCATTTGGATGAAAGGGGAGATTCCAGAGTCGTTAAGCATGACGCTGGAATTCGGTGTTGGCATTATGCTTGTTATGCTAGGGGCGAAAAGTTTATTTAAAGCTAGCCCTAATATCACGAACGACAAAGATAGATTTCGCCCTTTTTTGGTGTCTGCTTTAATTGGGTTCGTCCATGGTCTCGCGGGCAGTGCCGCAATGGTCATTCTAACGATGTCGACAGTTACCGGAATAGGCCAAGGGTCCATCTATATAATAATATTTGGCGCTGGAACCATTATTGGCATGCTGTGCTTTACAACTTTACTAGGCATACCGTTTGCTTTGAATGGAAAGGACATCGTTTTAAACCGAATCTTCATCAAGCTGGCGGGAGCTATAAGTTTTTCATTCGGACTTTATTATATATACAAATTGGGTGTAACAGAAGGTTTGTTTGCGCTCTGGGCTAATTGATTTATTTTATAAGCATGACTGAAATCTCAGGCTGTCTGTAACCCATGGACAGTCTCTTTTATTTTTATTAATTCATCAAAACCAATATTAAGTAGACAAAATGTCTTCTAGGAGGTTTCTCAGAAAGAAAAGGGCCACAACTGACAAAAAGGCTTGTCTTAATGGGCACACTTCAATGGACATGTCCAAGCAAATTTATGGGTATATTGTAACGGATATGAATCTCCAATTATTATTCTGAAATTATTTGTAGTTGGAAGAAGGGATGGACAATAAAAATAAGACCCCATGACACTGCTAAGCCATTTTTTTAAGAATGGCAGTGTCGTAGGATCTGTTAGTATTTTTATATAGAAAGTCACGAAATCTAGGTTTTGCTGTAGCCGTTAGGCAGATATGCGTTTATTTTTCCGTTGAAGAATCCATATTTCTATTGCACCGGAGCCAAGCAATACTCCTGAAACAATGAATATAAGCCCAATGAAATGTGCAGGAACTATGGCTTCATTAAGGAAAAATGCTGCCCCTAACAAAGAGAATAAGGTGTTTAAGTTAAGAAATATCGATGATTCGGCTGCGCCTACCTTACCAATGGCATAATTATAGCTCATGTGCCCAAGGGCAGTGGCAAAAATAGCGGAGAACAAGAAAGCTCCCCAGATGGATGGCGGTGCCGTTGCCAGTGAAGATAAGCCCTCTGGTTCCTTCCATAAGCTGATGGCAAAAAGAATAAAAGACCCGATAAGCATCATGTAGCCGGTTAATAATCGTGGATCCATTGTTTTTGAGGCTTTATTAATGAGTATGAAACTCAGTGCCTGTGAAAGAATGGAAAGGAGAATATCCACATCTCCCAGATTAATGGAATGAAGTCCTCCACTTCCTGCCATAACGGTAAAACTCACGCCCAGAGCACCGCATATAAAGCCAAGAAGCCGGATTAAAGTGGGCTTTTTACGAAAGAATATCATGGTCAAGATGACAGTCAATATTGGCCCCATGCCCAGAATCAGCCCAGCATTCGAGGCTGAAGTCTTCGTCAATCCCTCAGCTAAAAAATAATGATGAAAAACGACACTCAAAAGTGCTCCTCCAAAAACGTAAAGAAGTTCACTTTTTTTAGGAAGACGTATTAATCCAAAGAAGAAAAGAATAATAATGACGATAAGAGAAGCAGTAAAAATTCTCAATGAAGTGATCGTTACTGGCTGCGTATGCGCAACTAAAATTTTAATAACTGAGACATTTAACCCCCACGTGATCATTATTCCGGTAAGTAAGATGTATATTTTCAAAAAACTCATTCCAAACAACCTTTCAAACTTATTTAACAATTGATATATTATACAACTTTCACTAAATTAATAGCAAAGAGTAAAATTTGATTAAAAGCCCAAGGGTGAAAAATCAGAAGCTCTTAATCATTAAAAAAGAGGGAAGAAATAACCCCTTCCGCTTTACCTTAATATGGTTTTTTATCATAAATTCAGCTGAAATATAATCAAATAAAAATAAAATTACAAATTATCTAACTTTTCTATTGTTTTTGGTAGGGTTTTCATTTACAATTTCCTTATGATTTACCAAACCGGTTTAGTAATTAACTAAATCGATTTAGCAATAAAGCTTAATGAAAGTGATATGATCAAATGTTTTTCTTTTTATTTGTGATTGTTCGAAAGAAGGAGGTACTGTATTGTCATCAAAATATGGTGTTTTAACGCTGGGCGACGCCATGATTACGCTAAATCCGGAAGAAACAGGACCTTTAAGATTCGTAACCCGTTTTGAGCGAAAAGTAGGAGGCGCAGAACTGAATTTTGCAATTGGCTGTGTAAGGCTAGGCATGCGGGCAAAATGGATAAGTCGTTTAGGCAAGGACGAGTTCGGCAGAGTTATCTATAATTTCGCTCGTGGGGAAGGCGTGGACATGAGTGATGTTGCCTTTGTAAATGGTTATCCAACATCCCTTAACTTTAAAGAAATCCGGGAAGATGGTTCCGGAAAGACATTTTATTACCGCTATCAATCTCCGATTTTAACTTTAAAACCGGAAGATATAACAGAAAAGATGTTTGAAGAGATTGATATAGTCCATCTTACTGGAGTATTTTTGGCTATAGATCCCCAAAATGTGGATATTGCCAAGAGGGTAATGGACATTGCAAAACAAAAAAATATACCTGTTTCCTTTGATCCGAATATTCGCTTAAAGCTATGGTCAATCGAGGAAGCAAGAACAGTTTATTATGATATTTTTCCATATGTTGATATTTTGCTTACAGGTTTGGATGAAATAAGATTGATCATCGGAACTGACTCAAAAGAATCTTTGGCAAAATTCGCGAAGGTGAATGACATTGATCAACTTGTCATCAAGGACGGGAAACATGGTTCAAAACTATATACCAAAAATGAATGGCATGAAAAAGAAGCCTTCCCTGTTATACCCCTGGACACTGTTGGAGCGGGAGATGGTTATGATGCCGGCTATATTTACGGATATCTTCATGGCTTATCCATTGATGAAAGATTAACATTCGCAAATGGTGTAGGAGCTCTTGTCACAACTGTTGCTGGGGACAATGAAGGATTACCGTATTTGGATGAAGTAATGCCTTTCATACAGAATGAGGCCGTTATAGAAAGATAGATGACTGAAAGAAACGAGGGAATGAAATGGCAACAGTAACGATTCAAGCGGAGGAAGCAAAACGATTAGTCATACAACAGCTGACCAAAGTGGGTTTAAATGAAGAAAATGCCGGGAAAATCGCGGAAGTATTGGTTCATGCCGATCTTAGAAATGTCAATTCCCATGGTGTTTTACGAACAGAGCATTATGTGAACCGTTTACAGGCAGGAGGAATAAATCCCGATGCACAGATTTCCTTTCAAAAGACAGGACCCGTTACCGGTGTAGTTGATGGAGATGATGGATTTGGTCATGTGATCAGCGACGTGGCCATGGACCATGCGATCGAAATGGCCAGAGATAATGGCGTGGGCATGGTGACTGTTTTTAATAGCAGCCATTGCGGAGCACTAAGCTATTTCGTTCAAAAAGCCGCTGAAGCAAAGTTGATTGGAATCGCAATGTCACATACCGATAAAATTGTGGTCCCATTCGGAGGGAAAACTTCTTTTCTTGGTACCAACCCAATCGCTTACGGAGTTCCTGCCAAAACGAAGAAACCCTTTATTCTTGATATGGCAACTTCCAATGTTGCACTGGGGAAAATCCTCCAGGCACGGGAAGAGGGAAAGGAAATCCCTGAAGGATGGGGTGTGGATGAAAATGGAGCTACGGTCACAGACCCGAATAAAGTCGTTTCCCTTTCCACTTTCGGAGGCCCGAAAGGCTATGGCCTATCCGTAATTGTAGATGTGTTTTCTGGATTATTGGCCGGTGCGGCATTTGGCCCGCACATTGGGAAAATGTATGACGATCTTGATAAGAAACGGAAGCTGGGACATTATTTTTGTGTAATTAATCCTTCGTTCTTTACGGATACTGATATATTTCTAGAGCAAATGGATCAAATGATCGAAGAGCTGCAACAGGTTGAACCTGCTCCAGGGTTCGATCGCGTATATGTACCGGGTGAGATTGAACAAATCAATGAAGAAAAAAACCTGAAACAAGGTATTACGATAGCATCAAGTGTTTATGAATTTCTTACAAAGTAGGTGGGGAAATGAAAGCGGTTCAAGTACGTAAAGCTCATGAACTTATCATTCAAGAATTTGAAAAACCACGGATTTCGAACTCGACGGATGTCCTTGTAAAAGTAAAAAGAGTCGGGATTTGCGGATCGGATATGCATATTTACCATGGCACCAATCCTCTTGCAACTTTGCCGCGGGTCGTTGGGCATGAAGTAGCGGGAGAAGTTGTGGAGATAGGTCAAGGCGTCGCGGGCATAAAAGTTGGTGACCACGTTGTTATTGAGCCCATCAGTTATTGCGGTGAGTGTTACGCCTGCCGCAAAGGACGCCAAAATGTTTGTGAAAAACTTTCCGTTTTTGGCGTGCATGAAGATGGTGGGTTGAGGGAATGGTTCGTCCTTCCCGAGAAACAATTACATGTTGTGGATTCCGCTTTAGCTTGGGATGAAATAGTATTGGCGGAGCCATACACAATTGGCGCACAGGCCGTTTGGAGAGGCGAAGTCGAGGAAGGGGAAACCGTGCTAATCCAGGGAGCTGGACCTATTGGGATATGCATTTTAAAGATGGCAAAGCTTCAAGGAGCATCTGTGATGATCACGGATTTAAGTGATGAGCGTTTGGAATTCGCTAAAGAAAGCGGCGCTGATATCACTGTCCATGCGGGAAAGGAAGATGTTCAAAAACGAGTGGAAGAATGGACGAATGGGGAAGGGGCCAACGTCGTCATTGATGCAGTATGCTTGCCGATGACCTTTGAATTGTCCTTTGATGTAGTGTCAACGGCCGGGCGGATTGTCGTACTCGGTTTTGATGAACGTCCTTCAGCTATTTCCCAGCTTCCAATCACTAAAAAGGAAGTATCTGTGAAAGGATCTAGATTGCAAACCGACCAGTTTCCAAAAGTGGTTAAGCTTTTGAATGAAGGCAAACTCAGACATGAAGGTTTAGTCACCCATACATTTTCGCTCAATGATATCCAGGAAGCATTTAATTTTGTTGAAAATCATCCCGAACAAGTTCGAAAAGCGATCATCGTTTTTAATTAAGGGGGTAGGAGTCATGGATAAACACTCAATCATACATCAAATAACGGAAACGAAAGTTGTAGCTGTTATCCGGGGACAGGATGCAAAAGAGGCGGTACAGCTGTCTAACGCTGCTGTAGAAGGAGGTGTTCGGGCAATCGAATTGACTTATACAACACCGGGAATTGAAGAAGCTTTCAAAGAACTGCAAAATACGGAAGCACTCTTAGGGGCAGGCTCGGTACTTGATTCTGAAACGGCACGACATGCGATTTTAGCTGGCGCCAATTTTATCGTCAGTCCCTATTTTGTCAATGGAGTAGCCGAACTATGTAATCGATACGGCATTCCCTATATGCCTGGTTGCATGACAATTAGAGAAATGGCTACATCATTGGAAGCAGGTTGTGATGTTTTAAAGTTATTTCCGGCAAACCATTTCGAACCTTCTTTCATCAAGTCGGTTAATGGACCACTGCCCAATGTAAGGATCATGCCAACAGGCGGAATAAATTTAGATAACATGAAGGACTGGCTTAATGCAGGCGCGGTAGCAATCGGTATCGGCAGTGACTTGAACAAAGCCTATCAGAATGGCGGCTATGAGGCCGCAGTGGAGTTAAGCAGAAAATACATGCAGAAAATTGCGGAATGACGGAGGTGCATGATGAACATTACATTTAGATGGTACGGGAAAGACAATGATACCGTTTCATTGGAGCACATTAAACAGATTCCTGGAGTGAAAGGGATCGTCTGGGCACTTCACCAAAAACCTGTTGGTGAGGTATGGGAAAAGGAAGAAATTAAAAAAGAAATCGAGTATATCCAATCATTTGGTTTTCACACGGATGTCGTAGAAAGTGTAAATGTCCATGAATCGATTAAATTGGGTAACGAAGATCGCATGATATATATAGAGAAATACAAAGAGACGATCCGGAATCTTTCGGAAGCTGGAGTGAAAGTCATTTGTTATAACTTCATGCCGATTTTTGATTGGACTCGGACTGAAATGTTCCATCCTTTGGAAGATGGCTCAACTGCCCTGTTTTATGAAAAGGCGAAAGTGGATACGTTAGATCCACAAGATTTAATTCGTACGGTAACGGAAGCCTCAGATTTAACTTTACCAGGTTGGGAACCAGAAAAGATGGATCAAATCTCTGAATTATTCGAAGCTTACAAAACTGTGGACGAAGAGCAGCTGTGGGCGAATCTTGAAATATTCCTAAAAGAAATATTACCTGTTGCCGAGGCTTGCGGTATAAAAATGGCAATACACCCGGATGATCCGCCATGGTCCATTTTTGGCTTGCCAAGAATCATCACCGGAGAGTCGAGCTATGAAAAACTGATCTCGATTTCGGATTCACCGTCGAATGCGTTCACCATGTGTACAGGCTCGATGGGGGCAAACCCTGAAAATGATATGGTCCAAGTGGCTAAAAAGTATGCAAACCGTTCGCCTTTCTCCCATATAAGAAATGTGAAGATTTATGAAAATGGCGACTTTGTGGAAACATCCCATCATACCCAGGATGGATCCATCAATATACAGGGCGTCGTGGAAGAATTGAATAAGCAAAATTATACTGGTTATGTCAGACCGGATCATGGCCGCCATATATGGGGTGAAGATTGCCGCCCTGGATACGGTTTATATGACCGAGCATTGGGAATCATGTATTTGCTCGGATTATGGGATGCATATGAAGCTGGTAAATCAGGTGGGGAATCATGATCCCCATACATGAAAACTTAACGAACAGGGTGGCAGTCATCACTGGGGGCAGCGGTGTTTTATGTTCCAAAATGGCTGTGGAATTGGCCCGTCATGGTGTCAAGATAGCTATATTGAACAGAACGGCAGAAAAAGGTCAAGAAGTGGTCGAACTCATTGAACAAGCAGGGGGAACTGCGATATCAATCGCGGCAGATGTTTTGAATAGAACCTCATTGGAGGATGCAAGAGGGAAAATAATTGATACGTTCGGAAGAGTGGATCTATTAATAAATGGAGCGGGTGGCAATCATCCTGATGCCATTACTGCTCCAGAGAAATATGGGGAAGAAGCAGAAGGAAAATCATTTTTTGATCTGGATGAAGATGGTTTCTCCCAAGTCTTTGCCAGTAATTTTACCGGTACATTTTTGGCAAGTCAGGTTTTTGGAAAAGAATTATTGCAAGTGGAAGCACCAGTTATCGTAAATATATCTTCCATGAGCGCCTACGCTCCAATGACTAAAGTACCAGCATATAGTGCCGCCAAAGCTTCGATAAATAATTTTACCATGTGGATGGCTGTTCATTTTGCCGAAGAAGGTTTACGGGTGAATGCCATTGCTCCAGGTTTCTTTTTGACGAAGCAAAATCGGGATCTTTTGCTTAATGAAGATGACAGTCTGACGGCAAGGTCTGATAAAATCATTACTTCAACACCCATGAAGCGTTTCGGGCAGCCTGAAGATTTACTTGGTACATTGCTTTGGCTCGTTGATGAATCCTATTCGGGCTTTGTCACAGGAATTACGGTACCGGTCGATGGGGGCTTCATGGCATACTCGGGCGTCTGAAGCCAGGTCCAATAAAAAGGCGAACAAGTTAAAGTTTAAATTAGTTCAACGGGTTGGGAAATTGTCTTTTTACTGCATCAGATGGTGATTGTAAAGCTTTACTTATTATAATAGAATATTCCTTATATATAAGCCATTTTGGTATTAGGCAGAAAAAATTGAAATCACACGACAGGAATGAATGAAATGAAAACCATTACAATTACTGATGTCGCCAATCACGCGAAAGTATCAAAAAGCACAGTTTCCCAATACCTGAACAAACGCTATGAATATATGAGTGAAAAAACAAGGAAAAAGATTGAAGAAACAATAGAAGAGTTAAACTATCAGCCTAATATAATAGCGCGCAGTTTAAAACAAAAATCCACTTTTACCGTTGGGGTAGTGGTTGCCAATATCCTTCACACGTTTTCAACGCAAGTTATTAGAGCTATAGAAAACTACTTTTATGAACAAGGGTTCCACATTATCGTTTGCAATGCAGATGACAATCCTGAAAAGGAAAAGAATTATATTGAAATGCTAAGGGCTAAACAAGTGGATGGGATCATCATTTTCCCCACAGGGGACAACCTTGATTTATATCAACGTATGAAGAGTGATCAATTCCCGATTGTTTTCATGGATAGGACGATCGAAGAATTGAATATTGCTACAGTCATGCTCGATAATCACCTTGCTTCCAAGTTAGCGGTCGATCGGTTTATTGAAAAGGGTTTTGAAAACATTGCAATCATAACCACTTCAATAATACGCGATATCAGTCCTCGAATCGAACGGATCAAAGGGTACAAGGATTCGCTCGCGTCACATGGGATACCATTCAATTCAGAATATATTAAAACTGTGAATGCAGATGAAATTCCGGTTGCGCTTTCAGAATTTTTCGAATTGGAAAAGCCGCCTCAAGCCATTTTGGCAGGAAATGATATCGTACTTAATGAAGTATTGCGTTATATGAAACAGCACGAAATCAATATACCTGATGACATAGCGGTCATAGGAATCGATGATGTTCCTTATGCCAGTTTCTATACACCGACCATCACAACGGTTAATCAGCCGGCCATTGAAATGGCAAACTTGGCAGCAGAGTTACTGCTTAGTCAAATCAATAAATCAGGAAAAGAGGATACAAGCGTCCATCGCTTGAAACCGACTTTGCTTTCAAGGAATTCTTGCTAGATTCGGATGTAAGAATTCCTGTGAAAAAGAAAGCGCTTTTTTTACGGGGATTCTAAACCGATTTAGTTTTTGGGTCATATAGGTTTTACTCTTGGTTATTAAATGGAAACGTTTCCAAAAATGCTGCTGCATTTATAGAAACGTATAGGGGGGTTCTTTATGTTTTCAAATGGTAGAGGAATGGTTATCGTTTTCTTGTTCTTGGCAGGGGTAATAAATTATCTGGACCGATCTGCACTATCCATTGCAGCTCCGTTCATCCAAGATGATTTATCCCTAACAGCAACACAGATGGGAATTATCTTTAGTAGCTTTTCAGTTGGTTATGCCGTATTTAACTTCCTTGGAGGCATGGCGTCCGATAAATGGGGAGCAAAGCTTACGCTTTTCGTGGCAATGATCGTTTGGTCATTATTCAGTGGTGCACTTGTGCTTGCTGTCGGTTTTGCCAGTATGATAGTCATCCGCATCTTGTTTGGGATGGGCGAAGGCCCTCTTTCAGCAACCATCAATAAAATGGTGAATAACTGGTTCCCGTCAAATCAACGGGCATCTGTCGTTGGTCTGACGAATAGCGGGACTCCGCTTGGTGGCGCAATCGCAGGTCCAATAGTTGGATTCATTGCCATCTCATATGGATGGAGAGTTTCTTTCATTGCCATAATGATAATTGGTCTTATTTGGGCGATTTGCTGGTGGAAGTTCGTTAAAGAAAAACCACAAGAGTCAAAAGAACAGAAACATACAGGAAAATCTTATGTAGCGGCAACATCGGAAGGAAAGGTGAAATTCACCTTTTATTTAAAACAAAAAACTGTTTTATTTACAGCTCTAGCCTTTTTCTCCTACAACTATATTCTCTTCTTTTTCTTAACTTGGTTCCCAAGCTATTTGGTGGATGCACGCGGCCTAAGTGTGGAAAATATGAGTATCATTACAGTGATTCCTTGGATTTTTGGATTCATCGGACTTGCTTTGGGTGGATTCGTGTCGGATTTCTTCTTTAAAAAATTCGCTCAAAAAGGTGTTTTATTCTCACGTAAACTCGTGCTTGTAACATGCTTGTTCTTATCGGCAGTATGTATCGGTTTTGCCGGACTTGTATCCACGACGGTCAGTGCGGTAACGCTTGTAGCACTTTCCGTCTTCTTCCTATATTTGACTGGTGCCATTTACTGGGCAATCGTCAACGATGTCGTAGACCCTGGTAATGTTGGATCTGTTGGAGGTTTTATGCATTTCTTGGCAAATACAGCAGGAATCATCGGACCGACGTTAACAGGATACATTGTCGATACCTCAGGCACATACACAGTTGCATTCTTGCTTGCTGGTGGATTGGCCATCGTTGCATCGCTTGCAGTCATCCGTTTTGTACGACCGATAGTAAAGCCTGCGTAATAGATTGTTAGAATGGAAGTGTCTCCCAAAGGGAAGACACTTCCATTTTTCATTTGTATTAGGCACGCCTAGCGAATCCGATTTTCTTTTCGAAATGTAGCTGGTGTCTTTTCATTGTATTTCTTAAAGGTACGATAAAATTGGGGCATGCTTTCAAAACCACACATTTCAGCAATATGGGCAATGGTGTGATTCGTTTCCAGCAAAAGTTCCTTTGCCCTGATGATTCTTTTCGTGTTTAGATACACGATTAAGCCAATTCCAGTCGTTTCCTTAAAAACTCTGCTGAAGTGTGCGGGACTGACCAAAGCTTTTTGTGCAAGTGCCGTCAGTGTTAATGGTTCATCAATATGTTCATTAATATAGATTAAAATATCTTTGATCCATTCTGAGCTATAGCTGCCCTCGGATAAATCCTCTTTGCCATTTATCCGGGTACGGTATAAATCAAGTATGATCTGATGAACGATCAGCAAACAAGCATGCCTCGAGCCTATTAATTGGCTAGTTGTTTCTTGCAGGATGAGCTGTAGCTGTTCCTCCAACTTTACTTGCTCCTTCTGCGGCAATGATATTTTGTAATTCTTACTCTTTTTTGTCAGATCAAACAAGTGTAAATATGAAAAAGAATCATCAACCACATCTTTATATATTAATGTGGGACTGAAAAAGATAATGGTGGAGGTGACAGGGTCGTCCTTATTCGGTAATGCCCTATGAATGGTATTATTCGGGATCAGAAATACATCCCCTTGCTGCATATCATAAAACACATCACCGATAAAAAAGGTCCCTTTACCGTTATAAACATAAACAATTTCATAATAGTCATGCATATGATCGGACAATTCATTCTGGGGACTTTTCGTATCTTGATAGACAAATGAGAATGGGAAGAGTAAATCATGGTTTAATGCATTATGAATTTTTTTCATTTGTTCATCTCCTGAAAGTATAATACAACAAGAATGAGTATATTTATAGCAAAAAACGCAATTTATATCTCATAAATTGATGTTAAAATTAAAATAGATTTAAAAATTAAAAAATTCAAGGGAAAAATGAAAGGGCTTTCGAAATGAATTGACGTTTGGTTCTGAACGTCTTACTCATGATAAGGAGGGACAAAATGAATAAATATGTTCAATTGCATTCAAATGATGATGTTGTTATTTCCTTGGAGGGAATTCATAAAGGACAGAGCTTCCAGATTCAAACAGAAGACAGTGGAATGATCCATATCAAGGCAAATGACGACATTCCTAAAGGGCATAAAATGTTAGTGAAACCGGTTAAACGAGGGGAGGACGTAATCAAATTTGGCTACTCGATCGGAAAAGCTAAAGAAGATATCTCCATTGGCGATTGGGTTCACACCCATAATTTAGCATCCGGTTTGCAAGGTATATTGGATTATTCCTATCAACCTAGCATTCAAGATACAAATGAGCCAAGTCAAAATCATACCTTCCAAGGATATATCCGTGAAAATGGGGAAGTGGGTATCCGGAATGAAATCTGGATCATCAATACGGTAGGCTGCATCAATAAAACATGTGAACTTCTCGCTAAAATGGGCAATGAGCAGTTTAAAGATCGTCAAATCGATGGGATTCATCACTTTTCCCACCCCTACGGTTGTTCTCAATTGGGAGATGATTTGACCCATACGCAGAAACTGTTGGCAGCCTTGGCTCAACATCCAAATGCAGCAGGGGTTTTAGTTGTAGGATTAGGGTGTGAGAACAATCAAATCGAAGCATTTAAAGAAGCCATAGGCGAATTTCCTCCTCATCGGATTAAATTTTTAAAAGCCCAGGAGGTTCAAGATGAATTGGAGAGCGGCTTAAGTTTAATGGGGGAATTAGTGGAATATGCGGAAAGGTTCGTATGCCAGACCGTACCAGTTTCAAAGTTGAAAATAGGCTTGAAGTGCGGTGGTTCCGATGGTTTTTCAGGCATTACCGCTAATCCATTGGTTGGTGCGGTTTCCGACTTAATAGTGGAAAATGGCGGGACCACGATATTGACAGAGGTTCCTGAGATGTTTGGAGCGGAAACGATATTGATGAACAGGGCAAGGGATGAAGAAACCTATAAGAAAATCGTTGGCCTTATTAATGATTTCAAACAGTATTTCATTCGCCATGATCAGGAAATTTATGAAAACCCTTCACCTGGAAACAAGGAAGGCGGCATAAGTACACTGGAGGAAAAATCACTTGGATGTACACAAAAAGGGGGCCATGCCACTGTAGTGGATGTAAGCCCATATGGACAACGAGTAGAGAAGCATGGTTTGAATTTAATCAATTCTCCTGGCAATGACCTGATTTCGGTGACGGCTTTGGCAGCAGCCGGCGCACATATCGTTCTATTCACTACGGGAAGGGGAACGCCGTTTGGGGGACCGGTGCCTACTGTAAAAATAGCTACGAATTCGGATTTAGCCGATCGTAAAAAGCACTGGATTGATTATAATGCCGGGCGGTTGATAGAAGGTCAAAAGATCGATGAATTAAAGGACGATTTATTCCATTACATTCTGGAGCTTTCAACAGGTAAAAAGAAAACGAATAATGAAAAATTCGGATATAGGGAGATAAGCATCTTTAAAGAAGGAGTCATTCTCTAATACATACACAATTTCTATCAAGTTATTAAAAAGGAGTGTTATTCAGTGAAAAGTATCGTTTGTGAACAACCTTTTGAATTTAAGATGATACAGTCGGAAAAACCAGTTCCAAACTCAGGGGAAGCTTTGATTCGTGTGCGGCGCATAGGTATATGCGGAACGGATATTCATGCCTATGGAGGCAATCAACCTTTTTTTAGCTATCCTCGAATACTTGGCCATGAATTATCCGGTTTTATTGAGTCGATACCGGAAAATGAATCTGGGCTTAATGTCGGGGATCAAGTATCGATCATCCCCTATATGGAATGTGGAGAATGCCTGGCTTGCAGAAGTGGAAAAACGAATTGCTGTACGGATATGAAAGTGTTGGGTGTACATGCTGAAGGCGGCATGAGTGAGTGGATTACGGTTCCTTATAATCATTTGGTGAGAACCGAGGGTCTCACACTTGACCAATCCGCAATGATAGAGCCTTTAAGTATAGGGGCTCACGCAGTTAGGCGCGCTGCTATTCATAAAGGGGAATTTGCACTTGTAATTGGTGCTGGGCCAATTGGCTTGGGAGTCATGGCATTCGCTAAAGAACAGGGTGCTAAGGTGATCGCAATGGATGTAAATGATGAACGCCTTGCGTTTGCCGGCAAATGGGCAAATGCCGATTATACTTTGAATGTTTTGGAGAATCCAATGGAGAAATTAGCCCAATTGACGAATGGAGATATGCCAAGCGTGGTATTTGATGCGACAGGTAATGCTAAGTCAATGATGGATTCATTTAAATACCCTGCTCACGGCGGAAGATTGATTTATGTAGGTTTAGTTAAAGCGGATATTTCCTTTAATGATCCTGAATTCCATAGTAAAGAGCTTACATTAATGGGAAGCCGCAATGCAACAAGGGATGACTTTGATTATGTCGTGAATACGCTGAAAAATGATTTGTTGGATATGAGCCAGTATATTACCCACCGCACACATTTGGATGAAATGATCAATCAGTTTGAAGGTTGGTTAACTCCTGAAGCTAAAGTGATCAAGGCCATTGTCGAAATATGAACATTAGTACGCTGTCATAAGGAAACCACATAAAACGCAATCCGAATTGGATATTTCTATTAGAAAGGAGTTCCTTGATCATGAACCTAAATAAAAGTCAACTGAAGCATCTGAGTAAAGATACAAACGCTGCCCAATATTCACATATGATGGAACTTCCCATGAAAGTATTGCAAATAGGGGAGGGGAATTTTCTTCGAGGCTTCTTTGATTGGATGATTCAAGAATGTAATAAACAAGGACATTTCATGGGAAGTATTGCAGTTACCCAGCCCCGCCCCGCCGGAAAAGGGAAAATAGAGGAAGTAAAGCGGCAAGATGGTATGTATACATTAATGTTACGTGGTTTTCACCAAGGCGGGAAAGTGGAACATACAGAGATCATTTCCGTTTTTTCAAAGGTAATTGATCCATATGAAGAATGGATGGAATTTTTAGCACTATCAGAAAATCCTGAATTGGAATTTGTAGTTTCCAACACGACTGAAGCAGGACTCAAATACCAGCCGATTCCTTTGGAAGAAGGAAAGCCGATTGAATCTTTTCCAGGAAAGCTGACTGCTTTTTTGTATCATCGCTATCTGCATTTCAACGGGGATGCGAAAAAGGGACTGATCATGCTTCCATGTGAGCTTTTAGAGAAAAATGGTGATTCATTGAAGCAATATGTTCTTAAGCATAGCAGGGATTGGGGTTTACCAAAGCCATTCATGGAGTGGGTGGACCGGGACAACCTATTCCTAAACTCGCTTGTAGACCGTATCGTTACAGGATTTCCAGCCAATGAGTCGGACAACCTATTTGCTGAATGGGGATACAAGGATACTCTGCTAAATACGGCAGAACCCTACCATTTATGGGCTATTGAAGGTGACCCTTGTATTGATCAACGTCTTCCTTTACAACAATCCGGCTTAAATGTGCATTGGGTAAAAGATTTGACACCTTATCAAATGAGGAAGGTAAGGATACTTAATGGTTCACATACCTTGTTGGCTCCTTTAGGCATTTTATCTGGATTGGAAGAAGTAAAACAGGCAATCGATCATCCGGAATTCAGCCAATTTCTGAGCAATGCCATCGAAAAGGAAATAATTCCTTCATTACCTTTTGATCAAAATGAGATGATGCAATATGGGGAAAGTGTTCTTGAGCGATTTAAGAATCCTTTTGTACATCACCTCCTGGCCGATATCTCGCTGAACAGTATTTCGAAGTTCAAGGCTCGTCTCCTGCCTACATTGGAGGAATATCATAAGGCGAAAGGCAGGCTGCCCGACTGTATCATAAAAGGCTTTTCGGGCCTGATCCGATTTTATAGGGTTAACGAAACCAAGGGGAGTTATATTGGTAAAAGCTTTGCGGGTAAAGTCTATGTCGTTAGAGATGATTTAAAGGCAATTGAATTTTTCAGGGAACAATGGCTTCGTTATGAGAGGGAAGAAATCCCGCTTAGACAATTGGTAGAGGCAACGTTGAGTAATCAATATCTATGGGGGAAGGATTTGAGCGGTATCCCTAACCTTGGAAACGAATTATGCCAATATCTAGAAGGGATGATTGACTGAAATTATCCGTTGAAAGGATTTGGACAAGGTTAAGTTCATGAATAACATTACTATCTATTATTTTTTTCTTTATTTTATTTGTATTTTTGGTATACTGAATTAGTGATATTTTTTCTTGGTAGTTTCCTAATGGAAAGATATTAAAAGAATTACATATTCTTTATTCCCGTGAAGGGGAGTAGCGTCAGGGATAACCTGAAATAAAGTCGTCATTACGTGGGAATCCCACCGGCTTTATTGGCCTAATTCATTTAGTGCTTAGCGAGACCTTTGCCATTTATGGCAGAGGTCTCTTTATTTTTGTAAAAAGGAGGAATTTGTGTTGGATTTTTTAACAGGTGAATTCATTTCAGGACTTTTAGCGATCATTATGATAGATTTGGTTCTAGCCGGTGATAATGCGATCCTTATTGGATTGGCTGCAAGAAAGCTTCCAAAAGAACAGCAAAAAAAGGTGATAATATGGGGAGCGGTCGGCGCAATTGTGATAAGGATCATTGCAACGCTGCTGGTTGTTTGGCTATTAGAGGTGCCGGGACTGCATTTAATAGGGGGATTACTTCTTGTATGGATTGCTTATAAGCTCCTTATCGATGAAGAAGAACATGATGTGAAGCCTGCAGACTCTATGTGGGCTGCTATAAAAACCATTATTATTGCAGATGCATTGATGGGATTGGACAATGTCCTAGCGGTTGCAGGTGCTTCTCATGGTAACTTCACTTTAGTGGTGATCGGTTTACTTGTATCAATTCCAGTAGTGATGTATGGAAGCACTTTGATCCTGAAACTGATCGAACGCTTCCCATTCATCATAATAATTGGTGCGGGAATACTAGGCTGGACAGCTTCTAAAATGATCGTAGCTGAACCTTTCATGCACGACTACTTTGCAAATCCCTTCATTAAATATGGATTTGAAGCAATAGTGGTAATTGGAATCCTGGTAGCCGGGATTTCAAGACAGAAAAATATCGAAAAAGAAAAAGCAAACAGAGAAAAAATGCAAATCGAACGTAATGGATAATTGATACAAAGAGACCTTTCGAAATGAAAGGTCTCTTCTTTTTGTCTATGCCATATAAGTACAAAACAAGAAAAAGGATGTACCAAAGTCCGCACTTTGGTATATCCTTTTGCGAATTAGCAAACGATAACATGCACTTCAATCATGATATCTTAGCCAAATGAGCATATGGAGCATTCACCCTATTTATTAGTTTAAGTTAATCCATACACTTTTGACTTCCGTATAATTATCCAAAGCATAACTGCCCATTTCCCGACCGATTCCACTTTGTTTATAACCGCCAAATGGGGAAGCTGCATCAAATGCGTTATAGCAGTTTACCCAAACTGTACCTGCTTTTAATTCATTAGCCACATAATGGGCTTTTTTTACATCCTGTGTCCATAAACCTGCAGCCAATCCATATTCTGAGTTATTTGCACGGTTTATCACATCATCCAAATCGTCAAAAGGCATCGCAGCTACAACAGGACCGAAGATTTCCTCTTTAGCGATTGTCATTTCGTCTTCAACGCCTGCAAATATTGTAGGAGTTACAAAATAACCTTCTCCTTGTCCGTAATTACCCCCGGTAACCACTTCAGCTCCTTCAGACTTTCCTTTTTCAATATAACCGCCGACTCTTTCCATTTGTTCACTGGATACCAAAGGACCTATCTGGGTAGATGGATCAAGACCGGCCCCTTGTTTAATGTTTTTTGCGTGGGACACTAAGTCAGCTACCACGTTATCATAGGATTTCTTTTGAATGTACAGGCGGGAACCGGCACAGCAAACTTGTCCTTGATTAAACATGATGCCCATTAAAGCTCCAGGAATGGCTTTACTCATATCTGCATCCGGTAAAATGATATTAGGTGATTTCCCGCCTAATTCCAACGAGATTTTTTTTACGGTTCCCGAAGCTTGGCGCATGATCATTTTCCCTACTGAGGTTGAACCAGTAAAGGCAATTTTATCGACATCAGGATGATCTACAAGCGGTGACCCTGCTGTTTCACCAAATCCAGGTATAACATTGAGAACGCCAGGAGGAAAACCTGCTTCAAGCGCCAATTGACCTAAATATAATGCTGAAAGCGGCGTTTGCTCAGCTGGTTTTAAAACGATCGTACATCCCGTTGCAAGGGCTGCGCCTAATTTCCATGCGGCCATAAGTAAAGGGAAATTCCAAGGGATGATCTGCCCTACCACCCCGACTGCTTCATGACGGGTATAATTGAAGTAATTCCCAGAAACAGGTATTGTTTGTCCCACTATCTTAGTGGTCCATCCAGCATAATAACGGAAGTGATCAATTGCAAGGGGGACATCGGCATTGGTGGTTTCGCCAATCGGCTTGCCATTATCCAGGGTATCCAATTGTGCTAACGCTTCTTTATGTTCCTCCATGAGGTCCGCTAATTTATAAATGAGGCGACTGCGTTCCGATGCACTCATTTTTTTCCATGGACCGTTGTCGAAAGCCTTACGGGCTGCTTTGACTGCTTTATCTACATCTTCCGGACCTGCTTCACTCACAACCGCTAAAACCTTGCCGTTTGAAGGATCGAGGGTCTCAAAGGTTTTTCCTGAAGCAGCTTCCACCAATTCCCCATTAATCAAAAGCTTTTTAGTGCCCTTCAAGAATTCCTGCACTCTCGGATTAAGTTTAATAGTTTGTTCCATGTATAATACCCCTTTTCATTTGGATTTTAAGTTCGATATTTGTTCGGACAATGGCGTTCCTCTAAGTAAAAGGATCAGGCATAATCTTATGTTTTTGATACTATTCTCATTGACTGACTTGCAGCAAGTCTGAATATCTTTAAAAACTGGATTACTTGAATTCTTACCCCCCTTATCATAAGGAATCAATTTCTCGACATGTAATTATGCAAGACTTATGCCATAACAAAAAACCAATGAAACCAGCTAAAGAAGATGCTGGAGGGACATGGGAAGGTGGCAAACTGTTCCATATTGGAACAGGAAGTTGTACCAATATGGAACAAAAAAGTTTAGAAGTTGGCATAATGCGTTTTCATTTTGGTGGGTATCTGAATTTTCTGTTATAATTAAACTGAATGAACGAACCCTAAATGCTCTGAAACTTTGGATTACATAGAGTTTCATTAATGAAATTGAATAAAAAACAGTGGCCGATTTACTGGATTATACATACGGGAGGATTATTCAATGTCTGTTAATATAAGCTCGGATAAAGGAACCGTACCGGCATTTATTCAAGAATCATGGCAGCGGTGCATTTCGAAGGGACTTCAGCCAAGCATGATGGATAGGGAAGATATGCTTGGTGCATTCGAGTTGGCCGAATACCACGATCGATATGCGGAACTCCTGTACCATTCTTCTCCCATTTTAGAAGAAGTTTATCGCTCGATTAATGGTTTGGAGTCCATTTTATTACTTGCTGCTCCTGAAGGATATATCATTGAAACAGTTGGGGATCCAGCTTTCATTAGGCATGCAGATAATGTTTCCCTAAGAAAAGGGGCTAATTGGCTAGAGGAATCAAAAGGAACAAATGCGATAGGAACAGCCATAGTAGAGAAAAACCCTGTACTAATTCATGGCAGTCAACACTTTCATCAGGATAACCATTTCCTTACTTGTGCCGCATCGCCCATTTATCACCCTGAGGGGCATCTGCTTGGTGTTCTGAATTTAAGCAGTCATCAACAGAATTATCATCCTTTTTCCATTAGTTTAGTTCAGAGGGTGGCTGATAGCATCAAACAAGCACTCTTATTGTCACATACACAAAAAAGGGAGAAAAACCTTTATTTTATATATGATTCATACCCTGATCCGTTAATTACCCTTGATAAAGAGGGAAAAGTTACAGATCTCAATATAGCGGCGTCACATGTTATCGGCACAATGGAAAAACCAGTATCGAATATAATATCAGGTACAGACCCACTTGTTTTAGAACAGAAGGTTTCAATTAAGGACCAGGAATTCCTGGTTCAAACCCTTGGTAAAAATATAGAACATCAATCCTCCGTGATCGTAAGGTTAAAAAAACAAAAATTGATTGATGGTTTAAAAACTAATCGTTATCAATTTACCGATATAATAAGTAATGATCCGCAAATGAATCAAACCATATCCATTGCTAAAAGAGCTGCAGCGCTTGATATCAGCCTGCTAATCACTGGGGAGAGCGGAACGGGAAAAGAACTGTTCGCTCAATCCATTCATGGGGTTAGCTTAAGAAGTGATAAACCATTCATCGCCATCAATTGCAGCGCAATTCCCGAAAACTTATTGGAAAGTGAGTTATTTGGATATGAAAAGGGTGCCTTTACTGGCGCAAAAAGCGGCGGGCATAAGGGGAAATTCGAAGCTGCAGATGGCGGTACCCTGTTTTTGGATGAAATCGGGGACATGCCGCTTAAAGCTCAAGCGACTCTGCTCCGTGTGCTTCAGGAACGATGTGTGACGCGCGTCGGAGGACATGCTTCCATTCCAATCGATGTAAGGGTCATTGCCGCCACCAACAAAGACTTACAAAAAGGAATTGAAGCTGGGGAATTCCGTGCAGATCTATTTTTCCGTCTTTGTGGATTGTCTTTAAAACTTCCAAATCTAAGGAGTCGTAAAGATTTATTGCTGTTAGCAGAATATATTTTAACGGATTTACCTTATAAGAGCGAACATACCGAACTAACTGACGAAGCTAAAACATTCATTTTGGAATATTCGTGGCCAGGTAATTTCCGTGAATTGCAAAATGTGCTGGGACAGGCTGCATTCCTAGCTGATAATGGCCCGATTACAAGGGAATTGGTTGAGGCACTTTGTCCTGCTTCTTCCATGACGCATGAGGAAGGGGCAAATGCCGATCGAGAACCAAGAAACTTTCAAGAACAAGAAACCCTACTTATAAGGAATGCATTGGAACGAACAAATGGGAATATCAGTAACGCAGCGAAACAACTCGACATCGGCCGTAATACGCTATATAGAAAAATGAAAAAGTATGGAATCAACTTTCAAAAGTAAGAGACTCACAGTATATAAAAAAATATGAAGGATCTTTTTATGACAATTTCAGATTCCCGACCTGATTTGGTCGGTTCTTTGTTATCGCAAGTAACTATATGCGGACTAGCATACCTGTCTCCTTATAAGCTACATTTCACCTAAAAAACAATAAATAATGAAGTGCAGGATATCAAAATCTCATATAGAATGATGTTATTGATGTAGTAACTAAATTCCGCAAGGGGATGTGTGGTCAATAGTATGGAGTTGTCATCTGAACATAAAAAGTATAAACATATATTGATTCAATATTTGGAAGAAAATGAATCTGTGTTTTTAAATGAATGGAACGAGACTATTAAGATCAATGAAATAGAACCCTACAAAGATAGAATTAAGGAAAATGGTTATGGGATGTACTCACTGGTCATCCAAACGTTCAAGGAGGTATTGTCTGATGATGTGCTGATAAAATTGGCTTACCAAGTTGCAAAAGAACGTCTTGAAGCAAATATCAACATTGGGGATTTTCTATATAATATCAATTTGGGAAGAAATATCATAATCAGAAATGTTTTTGGCGCCAATATCCCAATTAAATATATGCAGAGATTCATTAATGACATTAACCTGCACTTTGATACGTTCAGCTACCATGCAGTAACTAGATATACGAATCTTACAAATGAAGTGATTGAGGAAAAAAAGTCTTATATTAGTGAAAACCACAAAGATAAATTAGCGGTACTGGGTCAAATATCATCAAGCTTTGTACATGAGTTCCGTAACCCTCTTACAGCTATCATGGGGTTCAATAAATTATTGAAGAGGGAGAATCCTGACTTGAAATATTTGGATATCATTGATTATGAGTTAAACCAGTTGAATTTCAGGATAACCCAATTCCTCCATACCTCTAAATCTGATTTTAATGAAGAACAAAGAGAGGAAATTGCCGTATTAAAGTTAATTGAAGAAATACAAGAATTGACATATGCAAATATTGTGGATGCCAGCGTTAATGTGGAAATAGATATTTATCCAAACTTCGTCATGACAGCGAGCAAGGATGGGTTAAAACAAGTGTTCTTGAATCTTTTTATTAATTCCATTGATGCCTTAAAGGATAAGGAACATCCTAGAATTTTGAGGATAAACTCTTTAATTGAGGCGAATGAAAGAATAATTCGAATTTCAAATAATGGACCGGCCATTGCCAGTGAATTGATCGAATCTATTTTTGAGCCCTTTGTCACAACGAAAGAATTAGGAACGGGAATTGGATTATATGTATGTAAAAAGATCATTGAAAGTAATGATGGATATATGAATTGTGTCTCCAATGAAAATTTAACCACATTCAGCATCCATTTCCCCGAAGTTCAGTACTGAATCATAAGGGTTTCATACATATCAGTAGGGTAATTTACATACAGCATTATATACATATTGAATTTTTTCGAAGCTTGTAAACATAGAGTTTTAATTATTAGAAGGAGGGGCATACCGGTTCTGCCGGTGTTTTACATATAATCATTCTCAGTGAAAATAAATTTATTTGGAAGATGCCAAGAAATCATAATTAGGATTTTAGCATCTTCTTTTTTATCCCTGTATTTTTCAGTATATATGTGTCGAAATAATAAAAGAAAACAAATAAATTGTCATTTTTTGATTCGTTTATGAATCGAAAAGGGTCGATAATTAATGTATGAATCGAAAATTGAAATAATAATTCAATATTGAATCGTTTTAAATACATAAAAGCATTAAACCCTAATAAAATAACTATCCTTTTTTTGGCATGGATATTGCTTTTATTATATATGTATAAAATT
Organism: Peribacillus sp. NPDC055009; assembly: GCF_053608705.1. Lineage (NCBI taxonomy): Bacteria > Bacillati > Bacillota > Bacilli > Caryophanales > Bacillaceae > Peribacillus > Peribacillus sp. NPDC055009. The sequence goes on from NZ_JBSGVZ010000021.1 coordinate 57,217, forward strand.
TTAGTGAGAGAGGGTGCTTTTATTAAAAAGGAAGTGTTAGGAAAGAAAGGGTAGAGCGGGATATCTATATTTTTACATAAAAGGACTTCACTCAACATAAAGTGCAAAAACAGCAAGGTTCTTTGTACTTTCAGCTGAGGTGCTGATGTTAGTAAAGAGGGAATATAAATCGAAAAGCGGTTACGGTTAATAGAGTATATGCTGTGCAATATACATATAACGATCGTGAATTTGGCCTCATTAAAACTAATGATGAAACGGGAATAGGACTGCACTGTAAACATCGTTTTGAATGAAAGATTTCTACTAAGGTACCCATGAGCAATGGTTTACTGTACAAAACGGAAATTAGACAGTTTTAAAGGATGGTGACAATAGTGGCACTTCAAACAAATGAATTGAAACATGGTCTTAAGACCAGGCATGTCACAATGATTTCTATTGGCGGGGTAATTGGGGCAGGACTATTTATCGGAAGCGGAACAATAATAGATTCAGCTGGGCCTGGTGCTATTTTATCCTATATAATCGCTGGATTGATGATCGTGCTTATAATGCGTATGCTGGGTGAAATGGCTGTGGTAAATCCTGATAGCGGATCCTTTTCAACATATGCGCATCAAGCATTTGGTCCCTGGGCCGGATACACGATCGGCTGGTTATACTGGTTCAACTGGGTTATCATCATTGCTATAGAAACTACGTTATTGGGTACTATGATTCATGATTGGTTTCCTGGTATACCCATGTGGGCTGCTAGTCTATCCTTCCCTATATTAATGACGATTACGAATATCTATTCAGTCAAAGCTTATGGGGAATTTGAATACTGGTTAGCTTTCATGAAAGTGGCTGCCATTGTAATATTCCTCTTCCTGGGTGCCGCCATGATTTTCGGATTTGTTCCGGGATTTGATTCACCAGGCCTTTCAAACATTACTGGAGATGGAGGATTTTTACCAAAAGGGTTTCTGCCTGTCCTTCTTAGTGTGATTTTCATTACTTTCTCTTTATCGGGAAGTGAGGTAGCTGCCATTGCTGCAGGAGAGTCTGAAAACCCTGAAAAAAATATTATTAGAGCCATAAACAGTGTTGTATGGCGTCTCCTTCTTTTCTTTGTTGGTTCAGTGACCGTGTTGGTTCTCGTAATCCCCCAAGGGGCTGAAGATTTACTGAAAACCCCCTATGCCAGCGTATTTGACATGGCAGGCCTGCCGGCAGCGGGTCAAATCATGAATATCGTAATCTTCACTTCATTGCTTTCTGTTTTGAATTCAGGCCTTTATACAAGTTCTCGTATGCTATATTCTTTATCAAAAAAAGGTGATGCACCGAAAATTCTTTCCCGAGTGAATAAGCGGGGAATCCCGATTTGGGCGTTAATGGCAAGTGTTTTCTTTGCTTACGTGTTCACGACATTTAAATTTGTTTCTCCTGATAAATTGTTTGCTTTCCTCGCAAACAGCTCTGGAGGAGTCACTATGATCATGTATATCTTTATCGCCTTTTCTCATCTATATTTACGGAAAAAGACGGAAAAAGAAAATCCCGGGACACTCAAAGTGAAAATGTGGCTATTCCCTTATTTAACCTACGTGACCATTGCCGTATTATTTATTATATTCGTTGCTCAGGCGTTCATTGATTCCATGAGATTGCAATTCTTTCTTACAACTCTTCTCACTATTCTAGTAATTGGGTCATACTTTCTGTTTTATCATAAGAAAAAGGTAATTACTCCTGAACAAGATGCAAAACTAAATAACATTCACGTTAAGGAAGGGTAATGGATACAGTAGTTTTATCAATTAAAGAAAGAAAACTTGATTATCCTTCATGGTTTTTACTTTTTTTGGGGTACACTTTGAACGTTGATTTTCACTCCAGGCACTCGCTTTTCGCGGGCAGTCCGGGAGCCTCCTCGGCGCTCTTTGCGCCTGTAGGGGTCTCCCTTGGACGCGCTTTTCTAAGCGGGAGTCTCGAACACCCGCTCCAATCAACTGAATTGTATTTTAAGAAAAAAAACTGTAGGCTGGTCTCATCCCGAACCATGTTAAAGACTAGTTTTTCTTTATGGTTTTTACGGTTTGATGAAACCCTCCTGACTGGATAGAAGGGGTTTTCAACAATTCTAACGAGTTACTGACCCCACAGGCGCTTAGGCGCTTGGTTTGATGTGACATGGCAGACAGTCGGCGGAAAATGGAGCGGATTTCTGAGATACTGGAACGTTTTCAAATAAAAAACTGCAGGCAAAGGCTCTTTTGAATTTGTCACAGTCTGGGCTGCTCTTAGTGGGCAGCTTTTTTTCTGGTTACAAAAATGATCGCATTCATTTCATGGTAAAGATTTAAGCGAGTTGGGGATTATGACTGCAATCAACCATTACGATACTCATTCATTTGCAACTTTGAAATCCTTTGCTAGAATATAATCTATAGAAAAGATTAGGAGTGGTTACTGTGGCTGAAACTCCAGCTGAAGATTTGATTCATTATATCGCACCAAAAGGAGAATTTATCCCTTTTTTAGATGATACGGACTATATCGCTAAAGGATTGGAATGGAAATTATTCACTGCCCGTTCGGTAAAAAGAGAACTAGTATATAAAAGCGGAAGTTTTCAAGCAAAGGTCAAATTAGCAGGTTATGAACAATACGGCAACGGACTTGACACTGTAGTCGTTCAATTTGAAAATGGTAAGCTTAGTTGCATTAACCCTTCCTATTTAAAGGAAATGCAAAGCTCCAGTTTCGGAAAAGAATTGTTGAGTGGCCCGGTTTCCGAAACAGCCGCAGTTCCAAGTGAAACTGAGCAGGTGATGGAAGCGCCAATTACGGAAAACTCCGATCAGCTAAGTGAAGAACCAAAACAAGCAAAAACCAAAACTAAAAAAACGACAGCAAAACCTAAGTTGGACTTACCTGGGGAAAAAGTGCATTTCACAGCGACCGTCAAGGAGTTCACGGCGAAAATGAACCATTTTACTGGTGAGGAAGATGAAGTCATACTCTTGGAGAATGTCAAAGTGACAACGGAACCTGAATTGACCATCGGCGATGCTTGGTGTGGATATAGCAAGACATTAAAAAAAGCTGAGCTCGAAGAAGGAGACGAAATCGAATTTGATGGAAAAGTGGTCGACAAAAAATATAATAAAGAAATACGCTATAAAGTAAATAATCCATCTAAGTTAGTGAAAAAGGAAGGATAAACGCTTGAAGTTCTTGATAAGGAGTAAGCCGCCGCTTACTCCTTTTTTTGATGCATTAATCAGCCTTCAAAAGAAGTGGATGCGTTCATTGTGAACTTATTAGAATAGATGAGTCCGATTCTGGAATATATTCGTTTGTGGGAGATACAACTTAAAAACCAAAGTGATGCAAATTATTCGCAAATCGTATAGTTAAGGGTTTCGCTTTTGTGGTTTCATATATTCCAGTGTTGGGGATAATACATTATGAAAATGGATTTATAAAAAGATTAGGGGGGATTTTAAATGAAAGAATTATTTCAGTTATTGAAACATGGTAATAAATCGGCTTTCATTGCTGCCTGTGTGAATAGTATCATCGCTGTGCTAAAGGGGATTGCTTACTTCATGACAGGGAATGTCGCTATGTTTGCTGAAACTTTACATACTTTGGGCGATGCTGCGAATCAGTTTTTCGTCTTCATTGGTTCCGCACTAAGTAAAAAGGCACCAACTGATCGATTCCCTGATGGTTTTGGACGTTTGGTTAACCTAGTATTATTAGGGGCAGTATTGATTGTCGGAATCATGTCTTATGAAACGATTAAAGAAGGGTTTCATCACATTTTGCACCCTGCAGAATCAACTGGTATCCTTATTAACTTGTCCGTCCTTTTCTTAGCGGTTGTGTTGGAATCATATGTATTATTTAAAGCGATGAAAGAAGTGGTGCATGAGACTGGAATCGAAGCTAAAGGAGCAGCCGTCATATTTAAGAGCTTCACTGGTTTAAAAAGAGCAAAACCAGCGACGAAATTAGTATTCATGGAAGATATGGTAGCGACCGGTGGCGGGGTGCTTGCGATAATTGCCATTTTATTAGCAAACTTCACGCCTTTCATTCAAGCGGAAGGAGTTGCTTCCGTCATGATCGGTCTCGGTATGTTCTATGTGGTTGGAAGGGTTTTTCTTGATAATGCTGCAGGGGCTCTTGGGGAAGCCGATATTGAAATGCGACAAAAAATCGGGACGATGGTCATGGATGATCCAGACGTAAGGGATATACAGAAACTGGCGGTATTAAAAGAAGGGGAAGACTTCCATGTAGAACTTGAAGTCGAACTTGATCCCCATATTTCAATCGCCCAAGCGGATGACATTAAAGATCGGCTATTTAATGAGATATTCAAGGAAAGAGGGGTAACGGATGTCATTATAGAATTCGATGAAAATGATGGTGTCCCAAAATGGGAAGGTCAAATAAAAAAAGAATTGAATGAAATTAAAAAAGACAGGGAGTAGAAAGAATGGCAGAATACAAAGTGTCATGATAAGAAATTTGCTTGATTATAAATATCACGACACTACTTTAATGCCTGTTCAATTATTCACGTACTTTCCATGCGTATGCATTATAAGCTATCATGGACTTAGTTACATAAAGAAGGATTATGAAAGGGTGAATAAGATTGGAGAAACAAGATATTAAGCTAGTTGCACTTGATATGGATGGCACGCTTCTCAATAAGGCAGGAGAGATATCTGAAGAAAATCGCAGAGCGATAAAAGAAGCCGAAAATCAAGGGGTTTTTGTGGTATTGAGCACAGGAAGATCCTATGCTACATGCAGTGATTTTGCAAAGTCAATGGAACTTCAATCATTTCTCATTACGGTAAACGGAAGCGAAATTTACGATAATCAAGGAAAACTGGTGGAAAGGAATATAGTCGATAGTGATTCCATACAATGGATGTGGGAATTAAGCCAAAAACATGGTACACATTTCTGGGCAATAAGCTGCGATAATATTTACAGGGCTGAAATGCCTGAGAAAATCCATGATTCGCAATGGCTTAAATTCGGATTTGATACAGATGATGAAAGCATCCGCAAAATCATCATGGATGAACTGGTGTCAAAAGGAAACTTTGAAATAAGCAATTCAAGCCCGACGAATATTGAAGTGAATGCCATGGGCGTAAATAAAGCGAAAGCGATAAAGCTCGTATGTTCATTGCTCGATATTACTATGGATAATGTTATGGCAGTGGGTGACAGCCTTAATGACCTTGCAATGATTTCTGAAGCAAAAGTGGGTGTGGCAATGGGAAACGCCCAAGAAATTGTGAAAGAAAAAGCAGATTGGATTACAGCGACAAACGAAGAAGATGGTGTGGCTAAGGCAATTCGTAAATGGGCGCTTTCAAATTGAATCGAAACTGTATATGGGACGTATCCATATACAGTTTTTTTATTGAAATGGCGCTGCCGAAAATGAAATTTTTGCTGCTAAATTAAATTTCTTGAAAATTGTGTATTTTAGAAGTATGATAATCTTGTAGTGTTATATTTTGGTAATATATTAATAATGGGAGGTTTAATGGATGACTAGAAGTTTGCCTGAACAGTGGTGGAATCAATTATCTTTACCAGTTATCTCAGCACCTATGTTTTTAATATCCGGTCCTGAGTTAGTGAAAGAATGCTGTTTGAATGGGGTGATCGGCTCTTTTCCAGCACCGAATGCGCGTCCGATAGAGGTACTGGATCAATGGATGGGTGACATAAACGACACATTGATTGCAGCAAAGGATAAAGAACCAGGCTCAAAGATTGCTCCATGGGCAATGAATATGGTTGTCCACCGTACATATAGCCGGCTTGAAGAAGAGTTGGAATTGGTCAAAAAGCATCAGCCTCCCATCGTCATTACATCATTAGGTTCACCCAAACATGTGGTGGATGTCGTACATAGCTATGGCGGCTTGGTCTTTTCGGATGTCAGTTCTGTGGATTTTGCAAAAAAAGCTGCGGAGTCAGGTGTGGACGGATTGATCTTGGTTGCCGCGGGAGCCGGTGGTCATGCGGGTGAGATAAATAGCTTTGCTTTCGTGGACAGCGTAAGGACTTTCTGGGACGGAATCATTTTGCTTGCCGGATCCATCAGTACTGGTCACAGTATTTTGGCAGCTCAGGCAGCTGGAGCGGATCTTGCATATATGGGTACACGTTTTATCGTGGCGAAAGAGAGCAGGGCAAATGATGAATATCGTGAAATGCTTGTCGATTGTGATCATGATGACATCATCTTGACTGATGCATTTTCAGGCGTTAATTGTAATATGCTGAAACCGAGCATCAGAAAGGAAGGCATGGACCCGGAACAATTAGCCAAAAAAGAAAAAGTCGATTTTGACAGCATGTCCAAACCATCTGAATCTAAAGCGTGGCGTGATATTTGGTCAGCGGGTCATGGTGTAGGGGCAATTAAAAAAATAGATACCGCTGCCGGCATCATTAAACAATTGGAAAAAGAGTATCAGGAGTCTTTGAAGAAATTGACCGGGCAGGCCGAAAAATTAAAAGGAATTATATCAAAATGATATGAAAGCGCTTTATTAATTATGCTAATATAGCTAACAAAAAGGGTATCCATTATGGATATCCTTTTTTGCTATATAATGTCAGACATAATTCATGATAAGGTCTCAATCAGCTAAAAAGGCAATCAAAATAGGATATAAAGAGAAAAGCAGTAAATATACGAGGTAAGATTGTGAAAAAATATTGATAAAAAGAAGGATAAATGTTATATTATTTTCGTGATACTGACCAAATGAACAATATGGTCAGTAATTATTGATTGTTTAAAAATTATATATATTAAGGTGAAGAAGAATTTAAATTTATATTGCAGAAGCAAATGACTTAATTATGCATTCTTCAATCAGTTTTCACCTAGATAGATTAATAAACGGCATATTCGTCGTATAGGAGGGCTTGGTAGGCGTGTTTAAATCTTTAAAGGGTGAATTTTTAGCCATAATAAAACATCCTATGATACTCATTTCCATAATAGGGATCATACTGATTCCTTTATTATATAGCGGCACGTTCCTGTGGGCATTTTGGGATCCATATGGTAAGGTCGACCAATTGCCTGTTGCCATTGTCAATATGGATGAGGGTGCGGAGTTCAATGAATCGGAACTTACAATAGGAAAAGATTTAGTCAAGGAATTAAAGGAAAAGAAGGATTTCGATTGGCATTTCGTTAGTCAAAAAGAAGCCAATGAAGGTCTTGAAAATCAAGATTATTACATGAAAATAGAAATCCCGAAAAACTTTTCGAAGAATGCAACGACCTTACAGGAGGACAATCCGGAAAAACTTGATTTGATTTATACGTCCAATGAAGGGTTCAACTATATATCGACTAAAATAGGTGACGCAGCTTCGGAGAGAATTAAAGGGGAGGTATCGTCAGCCGTTACGAAAACCTATGCAGAGTCAATGTTCGATAATTTGAACGAAGTGGCTGACGGACTCAAAAGTGCCAGTGATGGAGCTGGGGAATTGAAAGATGGGACAGATACAGTGAAGAACGGATCCAGTGAACTTGGTGAAGGGATTAACTCAGCCAAAGAAGGGTCCAAAAAAGTGGATGAAGGAATTGATTCCCTTCATTCAGGTTCTGTCGAAATCCATGAAAACTTGGAAAAATTAGCTGAAAAATCATTGACCTTTTCGAATGGGGTCGGTTCGGCAGCTGCAGGATCGAAAGAACTCAATCAAGGGTTACAACAGTTCAGCTCTGGTGTTGGACAAATGAAAGATGGGCAATCCGAGCTTTTGCAAGGAGCCAAGAAATCTGAAGCGGGAACTGGTGAATTGGCCTCTGGACTGCAGCAGTCATTAGAGGGCTTCAATCAAATAGAAGAAAAGCTGCCCGCTTTGACTGAGGGAGCAAATGGTGTAGCGGCTGGTGCTGCCCGGCTTTCAGGTTCATTGTCTGATTGGAGCGCAGCATCGAACGAAGCAAAAGCGGGGGCATCTGAAGTGTCGGCAGGATTGGATGAGGTTATTTCCGGATTGAAACAACAATCTGAAGCTGCGGATGATCCTGCAGAAAAAGCGCGTTTGGAGGAAGTGATTTCTTCTCTAACCCGAATCAGTGAAGGTAGTAAAGGAGTTTCTGAAGGAGTAGGGAAACTATCAGCCAGTGCAACTGAAATTGCTAAAGGCTCAAATAGCCTTAGTGATGGTGCAAATCAGTTAGGTGAAGGTACAAGTGCATTAAGCGGAGGTTTCACTCAATTAAAGCAAGCTCAGGATAAACTCGCCAATGGGGCGAATGAACTGAAAAATGGTCAAGGTCAATTGGTGTCTGGTTTGACAACATTTGGCGATAGTATAGATTCCGCTCAGAGTGGGCTAGGACAGTTAACCGAAGGCAGCAATAACTTGGTAAGCGGGCTTGATCAGCTTGAAGATGGCTCCAAGCAATTATCAAGTGGAACCTCACAGCTTTCCGAAGGTTCGAAAGGTCTGGTTACGGGAACGGATAAGTTGAAGGAGGGTTCATCCAGCCTTACTAGCGGTATGGGAGAACTGGCGAATGGTGCCATAAAGTTACAAGATGGAATCGCCAAACTTTCAGATGGATCTGCAGAATTACATGAGGAATTGAATGACGGGGCAAACGAAGCAGGTAAGATAAAATCCAATGAAGAAGTATATGACATGTTTGCAAGCCCAGTTAAAGTGGATAAATTACCAATTAATAATGTACCGAACTATGGAACAAGTTTTGCACCATATTTAATTTCATTAAGTTTATTTATCGGGGCTATCGTTCTGACAATCATTTTCCCGTTAAGAGACCCTGCTGTTAAACCGGCGAGTGGATTTAGCTGGTTTATTAGTAAATACAGCGTCATGGCTCTCATAGGAATCTGTCAAGCCATATTGGTGGACTCGATTTTAATTTTAGGCCTTGGAATCAATGTTACGAGCCTGCCACTATTTTTTGCAGTAAGTATTCTTGCTAGCTGCACATTCATGGCAATCATTCAGTTCCTTGGTTCGGCCTTTGACAATCCTGGCCGGTTCATAGCATTATTGATTTTGATTCTTCAACTGACAAGCAGTGGCGGAACATTCCCAAATGAATTGGTTCCAGGCTTCCTGCAAGGATTCACACCGTTCTTACCGATGACTTACTCTATTAATGCTTTTCGGGCAGTGATTTCAACAGGAGATTATAGCTTCATGTGGCATAATCTTGGCATATTGGCCATATTCCTCGTTGCGGCATTAATATTATCACTTCTTTACTTTATGTATCGGCATAAGAAATTGAACGGCGCATTAAATGAACAACAGGAAAAAGCAACTGTACAATGATCAAAAAACAGCGACCCGTCATGGGTCGCTGTTTTTTGATAAATATCAGGTAATAAGTGAAATGCAGGAAAATAAAAGTGCCCCTAAAATAACACCAATCGTAAAGAAATGTATTCATTTTCTAACGGAATTGGCAACGGTTTGTTTGTGACTAAACATTGGTACAGCCTGAACAATGAAGTAATTATTGAAACGGCTATACCCTTGTCTTTTGAGGTGCAGGTGCATATTTCTTCATCGGATTTTTTGCAATGACATCCTTTAAATAAGGATGGCCAGAAGGACCTGGTTTTCTCATAAGTTCCATTAGATAAGCAATATCGTCCATAGCCCTGTGTGTTTGAAAATTGGTGATATTATGTGCCTGCAGTAATGTTAAGAGTTTACTATTCTCAAATCCATATTGCTTCCAAGGTACATTCCGCATCGTACAGAACCATTTTTGATCATTGATTTCCGGATACATTTGGTAGAGAAAACTTCTATCGAAAGAAGCATTATGTGCGAAAATAGAATCGGTACGGGCAATGAAGGATCTAATTTTTTCATCGTGAAAACTTTTTCCTTCGACGGAGCTGTATGGAATCCCATGAATTCTGTATGCTTGATCATAATTCCTTCTTGCTCCATAGGAGAGAGGCTCCCTCAAAAATGATTCTTGATCAACAAGATTAATGATTTCCCCTGTTTCACTGCTGTATGTAAAGAGTATAAGGGCAAGCTCGATAATTTCATCTGAAGAGGGACGTAAACCAGTTGTTTCTACGTCGAGTACTAAACCTAATCTATTAGTCAATTTTTTTTCCTCCAGTTTGGTTACATTCTTCTATTATAGCTGACATAGAATAGCTATTGAAAGTGTAATGATCGTTTTATGCATGGAACGAATACCGAAGGTATATTGAATGAATGTCAGTTTAACTAAAATAACTGAATCAATACTTGGGCGTCCTACCTCTGAATACATATCTTTCATCAAGTCATAAATGAAAGTGAAGTCAATGGAAGCTTCAATTATACGAACCAAATGATTCGCCGGCGCCAGTTGATCTAAAGTAATCATTTCAAGTTGGTCTCGCTGAATAGAATTATGTTTCGAAAGCATCCTCATCACCTCAAGTATTAATAGTTCTATTTTAAAACAAAAAAGATTATAGGCAAAAGGAGTTCCATCTAAAATTTTAAACATAGTTGATTGGAGCGGGTGTGCGAGACTCCTGCGGGAATAGCGAGTCCAAGGGAGACCACACAGGCGCAAGTGCGCCGAGGAGGCTCCCGGACCGCCCGCGGAAAGCGTGTGCCTGAAGTGGAAATCAACGTCAAAATTTGTAAAGCCAAAAAAGACTGTAGACAAACTCGATTTTCATCGAGTTTGTCTACAGTCTGAGATAGAGATTTTAAGCAATCTCTATCTTTTTTTATCCATTGAAGTTCATAAGCATTGCAAAATGCTTTCCAATTCATGTTCGGCAATTTGTACGAATTCTTCGTTTTTTTGAAGGCTGAAAATGTTCTTGGATTGCTTTATATAGTGCAGTCCTTCTTCAGGTTGTTGAAGATGAACCAGATTTTTACCAGTTAAAAGATGGAGTTCCGCATATAAATATAATGATTCTATCGAATTGCAAATGTTGATCCCTTTAAGAGTATAATTTAATGATTCCTGATAATAATGAAGTTCAGTCAATGTTTGTGCTAATCCATGAATGATCTTCACGATAATGGTACCTTCTTGATTCACATGGGGAATATTCTCGATAAATTCCAGTGCTTCATTGAAGATGGCGATGGCCTCTTCATAATTCTTCGTTTTAAAATGGATGATCCCGATACTATTTAAAACTTCTATTTCCTGTTGATGAAGAATGACTCGTTTACCCATGGTAATATGAATGGCCTCATTCAATAATTCTATAGCCTTTTGTTTGTCATTGTATAAATAAAAAAAGAGATACCTTCATGCCATTTTAAGAATTGATAAAATGATATCGATTTTTCCGGTGCAGTTGCCATTTCTTTTTGGACGATTTCATAGATTGCTTCATAATTACGAGTTCGTTTGTATTTGTTAATCAAAAGTTTTATCGTTTCTATGTAATTATAAATCGGTTCATTTTTGGTAGTGAAGAAATACGGCAGGTCAACTTTAAGTTTATCCGCAAAAAGTGCCAATTCATCAATGGTTGGAGAAGTGATGCTTCTTACATAATCTGACAGGTCATTAGGTTCACATATATCCTTAGCCAGTTCTTCCCTTGTAAGATTTTGTTTTATTCGTAATTCGTTGATAACAGAGCCAACCTCTATTTTCATTACAATTGCCCCTTTGTACCTATATCTAGAATTCTATTTTAACATAATTTAATTTTTATCAGTAAGATAATGAAAGATGGTTCGAAATAACTACTTTACGTGTTTTCCAAGGTATCCCTACAACAAAAATTATGAATTGCGTTTTATTATTGAAGTGAGCAAACTAATATGACGTCTTTTCAATATAAAGTGAGAAAAGTATATATTCACGGATAATAGCAAGCATTAAATTTAAAATATAAGGATAAAAAAAGAGGCGGCAACCTGCCGCCTCTAACGTTATTAATTTCCAATGAATTGCTGGGTCCAATAGTGGGCGTATTTCCCTCCTGTCACATGCCCAATTCCAATATGTGTATAGTTCTTATTCAGGATATTGGCCTTATGTCCGGGGCTGTTCATCCATGATTTCATGACAGCATCCGCACTAGGTTGACCTGCTGCGATATTTTCCCCTGCGTACTCGTAACTGATCCCAAAGGATTTCATCATATCGAAAGGCGATCCATAACTCGGGCTTGTATGATTGAAATAATTATTATCACGCATATCCTCAGATTTCAGAATTGCTACGTTGGAAACGTCTGTATCCATTTCAAGGGGAGAGAGGCCAGCTTTTGAACGTTCTTCGTTAACCAAACTAAGAACCCGCTGTTCAACTGATTGACTTTCTTTTTGATTTACTGTTGTGTTGGATGCCGGAAGATTAATGATTTGTCCGATTCGAATTTGATTTGCATCCTTTATAGCAGAGTTCGTTTTGAGTAATTCGTCAATGCTGACATCATATTCAGAAGCAATTTTCGTTAAGGTATCTCCTTTTGCCACCTCGTATGTATTGGCTCCCATTGCAACTTTTGGAGATAGTAGGGATAGAGACAGTGCTGATAAAATGATGATTTTCTTCATTTTGATTCCTCCTAGTAGAATATCTGGATTGGAAGTATAGTATGCTATAAAAATAGTTTTGTGTAAAATTAGCTCATTAACATTCTTTATTGGAATGGGAAAAAGGTATCGAATAAGAACATACAAAATACGGGTCCATATAACTTGGGAGAGTATATGGTAAATCAAAATCATAGGGCTTTTTGATAAATTGGTAGGATCATTACATGTAGATAAAGAATCATTTTACGTTTGCAGGCCGTGTTTGTCAGGGTAAACAATAAGAACATCAAAACGATATAGTTATATGTAACTAAATATGATTGAACTAATAAATTATCCTAAGGGTGGAACTTGTATGGATTTAAAGGCAGGCAAATTGTTTTGGAAAGATACATTTGAAGCAAAAGAATACCCAATGCTGGAAGAGGATCTTTCATGTGATGTTTGTATAGTGGGGAGTGGTTCATCGGGGGCGCACTGTGCCTATTTTTTGGCAGAGACGGGTCTGGATGTGGTTCTGATCGATAAACGGGATATAAGTGAAGGGAGTACGGTTGCGAATACTGGACTCTTACAGTATTCAAATGATAAAACATTAACATCCCTCATTCATAGTTTTGGAGAAGAAGCTGGGACGCGGCATGTTCTGCGTTGTTTGGACGCCATTCGGATACTTGAAAAAGAGGTTGTTCCAAGTTTAAAGGAAAACCCGGATTTTAAAATTAGAAAAAGCTTATACTATGCATCCAATCCCAAGGATGTTTCTATGCTTAAAGAAGAATATAATAATCTGAAATCCCGCAATTTCCCTGTTGAATATTATACTGAAAAAGAGATTAACCGGAAATTTTCATTTCCGAAAGCAGGAGCGCTGGTTACAGATAATGATGCTGAAATCAATCCTTATAAACATGCACATTTATTGATTGAAAAGGCAGTTTCGAAAGGCGTACGTGTCTATTCAAAAACAAAAATCAATGGGAAGATATTAAAAGAGAATCAAACCCAGTTATTTACCCAAACCGGACATACGATACATGCACAGACGGTCATCTTCGCAACTGGGTATGAAGCCCAAGAAGAGGTGAAGGATAAAAATGCAGTGATTCTCAGTTCGTATGCCATCGCAACCAATCAAATAGCAGATCAAGCTAAATGGCATGATAATATGATGATATGGGAAACGGCACGGCCTTATTTATATGCAAGAAAAACTCCTGACAATCGAATTATCATTGGTGGTCTTGATGAATCGACCGGTTATCTGGATAAAAGGGATTCAATGATTTTGAACAAAAGAGATAAATTATTAAAGCGGCTTGTCAATTTGTTTCCAGAATTAGAGAATCGGATTTCGGCTGATTATTATTGGGGAGCTTTTTTTGGTGAGACCCATGATGGCTTACCGACAATAGGAATGTATCCTGACCATCCTAATTGCTACTTCTTATTGGGTTATGGCGGGAATGGAACGGTTTACAGTGTCATCCTTTCCCAAATCATCAGGGATTTGATTACAAAGGGTGGACATGAGGACTCGGCATTGTACGTTAAGGAAAGGAATTTTTCAAAAAGTATTGTCCATTAAAACAGGTATCTCTTATTCATGAATAGAAATAAGTAGACAGCTGAATATACGGAGGGATTCTTCGATGTGGTTTAAGGAATTGGAAACAGAAAGGCTGCGTTTAATCGAAATAGGTCACCATCATGCTGAGAGTCTATTTGAAATCCTCTCTAAAGATGAAGTGACTAAATATGATGGGATAGAAAGTTTAATTCTATTAGAAGATGCCCGTCGCTTAATCGACTCGTTTAAAAGTGCCTATATAAACAAACGTGGGATGCGATGGGGAGTCATTTTAAAGGATTCAGGCAAATTCATCGGTACCGTTGGCCTGAATCAATTGAGCCTAGCCAACAAACGCGCTGAAATAGGATATGAAATCCATCCTGAATATTGGAGGAAACACCTTGCGTCTGAAGCTGTCGACGAAGTATTGCGCTATTGCTTTGAAGAATTGAAACTACAAAGAATCGCCGCTTTAACTTTCAAGGATAATATTGCATCCAGAAACCTATTGAAGAAATTTGGATTCAAAGAGGAAGGCAGCCTCCGAAGTTATCTATTTCTTCGTGAACAATCGCATGATGCCCTTGTGTTTTCCTTGTTAAGCACAGAGTATTGCCAGTTACGGCAACAAAGTGTTCAGGGATCAAATAGATTTTAGTTTAATATAGAAGATTGCAGCTGGCCCAAGTGCCAGTTTTTTATTTGCAGATGATTTTATATCAGTAATGGACAATATACATATTTTTCATGTTAAAATGGAATGCGAATTCATTTAATCAGTCCGGGTGGACATAAAAAGGAGCAAAATCATTGTGAAGATACTATTTCCGTTGCTTGCGGTCCTAGGCGGCATCACCATTGCCATACAAGGACAAATCAATGGTGGATTAGGGAAAAAAGTGGGGGTCATTGAGGCTTCTTTCATTTCGTTTGGAATCGGGACACTCGCTTTATTATTTATTGTTTTGTTTGCAGGAAATGGAAATATTTCTGCGGTAGCTTCTGTACCAAAATGGCAATTGATAGGCGGACTGTTAGGGGCTATTTATGTCATTGTTATTATATTGGTTGTCCCTCAGATTGGAGTGGCACCTGCATTGGTCGGGGTTATCGCAGGCCAGATACTAATCGGGGCTGTCATTGACCATTTCGGTTTATTTGGAGGGGTACGCATCCCATTGGACGCGAAAAAGGTGGCAGGCATATGTTTACTTTTCGTGTCATTATATTTATTTAATCATAAATGAAGAAGGGTCATTTTCCATTGAAACGACGGGTACATATAGGGGAGAATGAAGGGATATTTCTATTCTACCATAGTTATTAACCGTTATTTGGATATCGATTAAAAAGAACTAAATATTTTAATGAAGTAATGCATTATCCTACTAAAATATATTATTTGAGAGTGGATGGTTTGCTAGGAAGGTGGTCTTAGTAACCAACCTAACATTAATTATTAGAATATTTAGAAATAAATAGACAAGAGAACCTATATGAATACTGATTTAGAGGTGTTTGGAAAAACACCTGGAAGTCGGAAGTCCTTTCAGGTGATCATTTCTATTTACCTAGTATCTAGATCGAATTGATTAGCAATTAATTACTATATTGTGAAAAAGTACTCACTGGTTTATTGATTTTTTGATTTATTCGTAATATACTTAAAATTCAACATCTTTAATTCGAGGTATAGTACCCTTAGCGAGGTTGAAAAGAGGGTGATTTTTAACTAGTAAACTGCATTAATTGCTTTTATAGGTAGAAATACAGATTTATGCAAACGGTTCGCTAGTTGTTTTTTGGTGAATTCCTGCAATGAATGCTTCTAACTTTCCTCGCTGACATTATTTGTACTATACGAAAGATTAATAGGTGTTAGAAGGATAATCTCTTAAATGTGATTATTCTAAGAAAGATTAAAGATGAGGGGGAATATTTTTTGAAAAAGTCTAAATTTTCAGTGCTTGCTCTTCTTATGGCCATCATGCTTATGCTTGCGGCATGCAATGGCGGTTCGAAGGAAACTTCGAATGAAAAAGAAGGTGGCTCGGGTGACTCATCCGGATCAAAGGTATTAAATGTAAACAATTCGAGTGAACCTGGTTCGCTTCACCCTGCAAATGCACAAGGTACTCATGAATCATGGATCCTTGAACATACGTTTGAGGGACTGACAAAGAAAACGGAAGAAGGCAAAATCGTACCTGGTTCTGCAGAATCATGGGAAATCAGTGAAGATGGATTAACTTGGACATTCAAATTGAAAGATGGTTTGAAATGGTCAAATGGAGATCCGCTTACAGCCAATGACTTCGAATATGCTTGGAAATATGCTTTGAAACCGGAAACGGCTGCTGATTATGCTTACCAACTTTATTATCTTAAAGGCGGGGAAGCTTACAACAGTAAGAAAGGGAAGGAAGAGGACGTAGGGGTTAAAGCGACAGACGAACATACATTAGTCGTTACTTTGGAACAGCCTACACCGTATTTCCTTGACTTGACTTCTTTCTATACTTTCTATCCAATCAATAAAAAGGTACAGGAAGAAAATCCAAAATGGGCTTTGGATGCAAAAACTCACGTTTCAAACGGTCCGTTCAAATTAACGGAGTGGAAACATAAAGAAAGCCTGAAAATCGAAAAGAATGAAAATTACTACGATAAAGATAAAATCAAATTGGATGCGGTTAACTTTGCTCTAATTGAAGATGAAAATACAGCATGGCAAATGTATCAGAGTGGCGAATTGGACCTCGCTTATCCACTGCCAGTGGATATTCAAGGTCAAATGGTCAATTCTGATGATAAAGAATTCAAAATGGGCAAAGAACTTGCCGTTTACTATTACAACTTTAATACAGAAGTGAAACCTTTCAATAATGCTAAAGTAAGGAAAGCGCTTTCAATGGCTATCGAGCGTCAAAAAATCACCGAAAATGTTGCTCAAGGCGGACAAAAGCCTGCTTTCGGCGTAGTCCCTCCGGGTATTCCTGATGCATCTGGAGATTTCCAGGAAAATACAGGTAACCTATTTAAGGAAGATGTTACCGAAGCTAAGAAATTGTTAAAAGAAGGACTTGCTGAAGAAGGCATGAAAGAATTACCTGAGTTTTCAATTTTGTATAACACTTTAGATTCACACAAGAAAATTGCTGAAGCGGTTCAAGGAATGTGGCGTGATAACTTAGGTGTTGAAGTGACACTTGAAAATGCAGAATTCCAAGTTAAGCTTGACCGTGAAAAAGCTGGTGACTTTGAAATTTCCCGTGCAGGATGGGTTGGTGACTATGTTGACCCGATGACATTCATGCTTTGGGAAACGGACGGCGCCTATAATGATGCAGGTTGGTCAAACAAAGAATATGATAATTTATTAAAAGAAGCAAAATCTACAATGGATCCAAAAGAACGCATGGATGCTTTGCATAAAGCAGAGAAAGTCATGATTGACGAAATGCCGATCCTTCCGGTTTACTTCTATACAAAACCATATATGGTTAAATCGAATGTTACTGGAGTTTTTGCTCCGATTAACGCTTATCCGAACTTTATTTACGCGGATAAAAAATAATAGAAGGATAATAGTGAAATGGGAGGTATGTCCGATTAAGGACATACCCCATTTTTCAATTGCGAATTTGAATATTTCATGCATTCATTTCCGTTTTCAACTTCTTAGAAAATCGATGATTGGGGTGATTACCATGTTGAGATATACATTAAACCGTTTTAAATGGGCGATTATTACTTTATGGGCTGTTATTACATTAACGTTCATCATAATGCATACGATTCCGGGAAATCCATTTGCAAAAGAAGGAGCCATGCCTCCTGCTGTTTATGAAAACCTTCAAGTCCACTATGGATTGGACAAGCCGTTGTTGACCCAATATGGGAATTATTTATTGGAAGTCGTTCAATTTGATTTTGGTCCTTCATTGAAATCTTCATCCATTTCCGTGAATGATTACATTTTGAAGGGGTTTCCGGTGTCCTTGCACTTAGGGGCACAAGCTTTGGTGATTGCCATCTTCTTTGGCCTCATTTTGGGTGTCGTGGCATCACTGAAAAGAAATAAATGGCCCGACTATTTATCAATGATCATTGCCATCGTAGGGATTTCCGTTCCTAACTTTATCCTGGCGACTATTTTAATCAATTATTTTGCAATTAAATGGAATATATTCCCTGTTGCTACATGGGCGACATGGCAGCATACCATTTTACCATCCATTGCCCTTTCTATGATGCCGCTTGCTTTCATCGCGAGACTGATGCGGACAAGCATGCTTGAAGTAATGGGGCAGGATTACATTTTGACAGCAAAAGCCAAAGGATTGAAACGGAGCGGTGTCATAATCAAACATGCGATTCGGAATGCGTTATTGCCGATTATCACGATTCTGGGCATCCTTACGGCTAATATCGTGACAGGAAGCTTCATCATTGAACGTATTTTTGGTATTCCGGGCATGGGAGATATGTTCGTAAAGGGAATATCCAACAGGGACTACCCGGTGATTCTTGGTTCCACAATTGTGTATAGTGCGGTGCTTATTCTATTGATATTCATTGTTGATGTCGCCTATACGTTGATTGATCCTAGAATTAAAGTGACGGGGGAGAAGAAATAATGGCAGATAAAGTGCATTTAACCGAAGATATGTTCCAACCCGCCGAAGGCAACTTTAAGGAAGCTGAAAAAATAGCAAGACCTACAGTTTCATATTGGTCTGACGTCTGGCGTCGATTTAAAGAAAATAAGCTGGCGATGACTGGATTTGTTCTTATAATCCTCTTGGTCTTGATGGCGATTTTTGGTCCGTACATTAACGGATATACTTATTATGGACAAGATTTCGAGAATAAGAATCTTAGCCCAAATAGCGAGCATTGGTTTGGAACGGATTCATCAGGAAGGGATCTATTTACGCGAGCTTGGTACGGTGCAAGGATATCTTTGTTCATTGGATTGATGGCAGCGCTGATAGACTTTTTAATTGGTGTCCTTTATGGCGGGATTTCTGCCATTCGCGGTGGACGCACGGATAATATCATGATGCGGTTTGCCGAGGTTATCTATGCGATTCCATACCTATTGATGGTTATCTTAATGATGGTCGTATTAAAACCTGGTATTCTGCCGATCATCATTGCGATGTCGATTACGGGGTGGATTCCGATGGCGCGACTGGTACGGGGACAGGTTTTACAACTGAAAGAGAATGAATATATCCATGCTGCAACTATCTCTGGAGCCAATACGAGCTGGACTTTAAGAAAACACATGATTCCTAATACAATGGGACCGATCCTTGTCAATTTAACGTTGACTGTACCTACTGCCATTTTTGCTGAAGCTACACTTAGCTTTTTGGGACTGGGAGTTCCGGCACCTCAGGCAAGCTGGGGAACATTGACAAGTGATGCACTGGGAAGCATTCTGGTAGGGAATTTCTATCAACTGTTAATCCCGGCAATATTGATTTCCTTAACGATGTTCGCGTTCAATGTGGCTGGTGACGGGTTGCAGGATGCCTTAGATCCAAAACTACGGAAATAAATGAGTCCTAACATAATGATTTGATATTACTAGAATAGGAGGGACGATGATGGAGAACCTATTAGAAGTCAACGATTTACAAATCACCTTCCATACTTATGCAGGTAAAGTGCAAGCGGTTCGCGGTGTGAACTTTGGCGTGAAAAAGGGGGAAGCCGTTGCGATTGTTGGGGAGTCCGGATGCGGCAAAAGTGTTACAGCGAAATCTATCATGAGATTATTGGAAACACCCCCGGCAGAGTATGGAAAAGGGTCGATAAACTTTGGCGGTAAAGACCTTCTTAAAATGAGTGAAAAGGAAATGCAGAGGATTCGCGGAAATGAAATCAGCATGATTTTCCAGGATCCGATGACTTCGCTCAATCCAACGACAAAAATCGGCAGCCAGATCATGGAAGGCATTTTAAAGCATAATAAAAATATGTCCCGAAATGATGCATACGAACGGGCGTTGGAAACACTGAAACTAGTAGGTATTCCACAGCCGGAAAAAAGGATGCAGCAATATCCGCATGAGTTTTCAGGTGGTATGCGCCAAAGGGCGATGATAGCGATGGCCCTTGCTTGCGAACCGAAATTACTGATTGCCGATGAACCAACAACTGCATTGGATGTAACGATACAAGCGCAAATTTTGGAACTGATGAAAGATATCCAACGAAGAATGGATACTTCCATCATTTTAATCACTCATGATTTAGGCGTGGTTGCAGAAACTTGTGAACGGGTAGTCGTCATGTATGCAGGCAAGGTTGTTGAGACGGGTACGGTAGAGGCTATATTTTCAAACCCGCAGCATCCTTATACAAGAGGTTTGCTTAAAACGGTGCCAAGGCTGGATATGGAAAAAACGGCTCCGTTGGTTCCGATTATCGGATCACCACCGGATTTATTGGATCCGCCAAAAGGATGCCCATTTTACCCAAGATGTGAATCAGCAATGAAAGTGTGCAAAGACCATGATCCGGAGCTTGAAGTAGTGGAAGAAGGTCAGACAGCCGCATGCTGGCTGCACCACCCGATGGCCAAGGCAGCACAGGTACAAGCACCGACTAATGTATAAAGGAGGAGAACCAATGGTTTCACTGAAAAATAAGGCCGTAAAAGAAAAGACATACAACGAAAATTCTCCTCTTGTTGAAATAAAGAATCTGAAGAAGCATTTTCCTATCGGTTCTCAATCGCTTAAAGCGGTAGACGGTTTGGATCTCAAAATCTATCCAGGGGAAACTGTCGGTCTTGTTGGGGAAAGCGGTTGCGGTAAGTCGACTGCAGGTCGTACAATCACTCGATTATATGAACCGACAGATGGAGAAGTTCTTTTTCAGGGGAAAAATATTTTCGATTACAAACCCGGGGAAATGTCACATATCCGCCGTGAAATACAAATGATTTTCCAAGATCCTTACGCATCCTTGAACCCAAGGATGAAGGTGGAGGAATTGATTGGCGAACCACTTGCCATTCATGGGATATCAAAAGGTAAAGAGCGAAGAAAACGGGTGGAAGACCTGTTAAAGCTGGTTGGTTTAAGTCCGGAACATATCACTCGTTTTCCGCATGAATTCAGTGGCGGACAACGCCAGCGTATTGGAATTGCAAGGGCATTGGCTTTAAATCCTAAATTCATCGTTTGTGATGAACCAATCTCTGCTTTGGATGTTTCGATACAGGCCCAAGTGGTCAACTTATTAAAAGAACTGCAAAAAGAAATGGGATTGACTTATTTATTCATCGCGCATGATTTATCGATGGTCAAGTATATTTCAGATCGCATTTTAGTCATGTACCTTGGAAGAATGATGGAACTTTCGGATAGTGATTCTTTAACGAAAGATCCGCTACACCCATACACACAGGCCTTGCTATCCGCAGTGCCGATACCAGACCCGACTATTAAACGGGAAAGGATCGTCCTTAAAGGCGATGTACCAAGTCCGATCAATCCGCCGAGCGGCTGTGTATTTCGGACGCGCTGTCCTAAGGCGATGGAGATATGCTCCAGTGCTGTACCTGAATGGAAAGAACAAAAACCAGGGCATTTCGTTGCTTGTCATTTATATTGGTAAACAAAAAAACCAGTTGCATTTGCGACTGGTCTTTTTTTACACATTTATGTAAAATATTTTTAGAATAGAAACGATTATCAAATTATTTATCAGCATGTCAAAATAAAAAACTAGGAATCTGAAAATAAAACATATAAAATGTAATTATATGTAAATATAAAATTCTGTTGAATGTTTCAATTTGTGAGAGAAGGAGGGACTGTTATTGTATTCCACGATAACTAGTGAGATCGTCGATCGTGTCATGATTGTTACTCTTAATCGTCCAGAGAGAATGAATGCTTTCAATGAAAAGATGTGTGAGGAGATGATTCGCGCTTTTAATGAAGCGGATGAAAATGATGACGTAAGAGCCGTCATATTAACTGGCGCTGGGGATGCTTTTTGTGCTGGAATGGATTTGGAAAAAGGTGCAGAAACGTTTATGGATCACACTCCTTTGGTTGAATACCGCGATGCAGGAGGAATGTTGTCATTACGGATTTTCGAGATGAAGAAACCTATGATTGCTGCCATTAATGGAGCGGCAGTCGGGATTGGGATAACAATGACTTTGCCCATGGACATTAGAATCGCTTCAACAGATGCAAATATGGGCTTTGTATTTGCGAGGCGGGGGATAACGATGGAGGCATGCAGCGGCTGGTTCTTACCCAGGCTTGTCGGAATGGGCAAAGCTTCCGAATGGATTTTTACCGGCAGGATGATTTCGGCCAGTGAAGCATATGAGGGAAGGTTGGTAAACAAGATCGTCGAGCCAGAAGAATTGATGTCTGCTGCTATGGAAATTGCAACAGACATTGCGGAAAATACATCTTCCGTTTCTGTGACGTTATCCCGGCAATTAATGTGGACCATGCTCGGTGCAAACCATCCTGTTGAATCACACAAAATAGAATCGAAAATGATTCATTGGACCGGAAAACAAGCGGATGCACTAGAAGGGATCGAAGCTTTCCTCGAAAAAAGGAAAGCTGATTTCAAGATGAAAAGCAGTAGTGATATGCCTCCGTTTTATCCTTGGGGAACGGATCGAACATATGAAGTGGATAAGAAATGATTGAATGGAATGGCCCAGGGAAACCAGGGGAAGTGCGTGATAATTTTTACTTTTCGGATAAATTAGGGTTTCTATTCTTAGTGTGTTATACTGGGTTTACCATTTACTAAACTTGTTTCATGTTCCCTATTCCCCGTGAATAGGGTTTTTTTATGATTGCTTTTTTAATCAAAAAAAACAGACCCTACAAGTAGGGTCCGTTATATATTGTATTTAAAATTATGCTTTTTGAACGTTAGTAGCTTGTGGTCCACGTTGACCTTGCTCAACTTCAAAAGTAACTTCTTGACCTTCGTCTAATGATTTGAATCCTTCGCTTTGGATAGCTGAGAAATGTACGAATACATCGTCTCCGTTTTCGCGTTCGATGAAGCCAAATCCTTTTTCTGCGTTAAACCATTTTACTTTACCTTGTTCCATTGTTGTTGCCTCCTAGTGTGAATCCACACATTGTGTTACTACCCTTGCTCAATCATTAGACGAAAAGTTTTTCACTTATCAATCTTCCCGAACAAAAATAATTCTTTTTAAATATAACAGATAATGTCGGAATCTGCAAGCTAACATGGGAAGATTATTTATGTACACATTCGATGAACAATTTTTAATACCCTTTTTTGTAATCAAGTAAATTTATTGAAGGTTTTTTACCATTTAGATAGTTCTTTAAATTCGGCATGAAAATATCATGAATGAGCCTTTGGTCGTAAAATTCCGTATTTCCGGATGTGTGCGGCGTGATGATTGCATTGTCCAACTCCCATAGTGGGCTATTCTCAGGAAGTGGCTCCGTTTCAAACACATCAAGTCCAGCACCCGCAATTTCTTTGTCCATAAGCGCTTGAACCAAATCGTTTTGAATGACGAGATTTCCCCTTCCTATATTAATGAAAAAAGCGGAGCGCTTCATTAACTTGAATTCCTTTTTCCCGAACATATACCTTGTTTCTGGGGTCAAAGGTAATGTCACGACAATATAATCACATCTTGGAAGAAGATCATTCAATTGTTTTTGTGTGAACATCTCATCGACAAATTCTTCTGATTTATTCGAATGGCGCATTCCTAACACTGTCATGCCAAAAGCCTTGGCAATTTTTGCGGTTTCCTTTCCGATTTTTCCGACACCGATGATTCCGATGGTCTTTTCATGAATTTCCTGCTTCATATGTGCGTGATGCCAAGTCTTTGTCTGCTGTTGTTTAATATATGTATCTACTTTTCTTGTTAAGGCAAGCATTAACGCGAAAATAGTCTCTGAAATGGGATACGCATGAACACCGTTTGCAGTTGTAATCTGAACATTCCTTTGTTCTAAATTTTCCAGGGGTAAAGCATTCACTCCGGCGCTCCATGTCTGGATCCATTTTACTTCGCTTGCATCAATCGATACAGACATTTCCGCTTTCCAGCCTGCGATCACTTCAGCATCGGCTATATGATTTCTCCATATTTCCGGAGATCTTCCGGTGATAACCGTCCAATCGGGAACCAATTCTTTAATTTTCTGTAGTAAGAGCTCATTCAAATTTTGGCTTATTATTAGTTTTCTTTTTGGCATAACTAACCTCCTATATCTTTTTTTCTGAATTATACGTAAGTTTTGAAAATCTTTCAATCGGGAAAGCGATTGCTTAACAATCTTGCTATAATACTAATAATCAATGGAATGGGGTGTATTCATGAACGTGAAAGACATATATGGACAGCTGCCTATTATAGAATCAAAACGTTTGGTCATGAGGAAAGTCACCATGAATGATGCCGGAGACATGTTCGCTTATGCATCCAACAGTGAAGTTTCCCGTTACGTCACATGGGAAGCTCATCGTTCCCTATGTGATACAAAAGATTTTATCAGGTTTATCCTGCAAAATTATGAGGATAAGAAAATCGCTCCATGGGGCATAGAACACAAGGAAAGTGGTAAGTTGATTGGTACTATTGATTTTGTTTCATGGCAGGTTGATCATCATAGTGCAGAAATCGGGTATGTGCTTGCACCCGAATATTGGGGGAATGGCTTGATGACGGAGGCAGCGCAAAAGATAATCGCCTTTGGCTTTGAAAATATGAACCTAGTTCGTATACAAGCAAGGTGCTTCGTTGAAAATATGGGTTCAGAACGCGTCATGCAAAAGGCTGGTATGTCTATTGAGGGAATCATTAGAAAAGGAATGTTTGTAAAGGGTAAGCATCAAGACTTAAAGCTATATTCCATTATAAAATGATGGCTTTGGAGTCTGCTGATTAAAGAAGAAATAAGGAAAAATACATCGGTTTTGAAATTATAAATATTGGAAAATCAAAAACAAACAATATGTGCAAATATTGAATCAAAAACTATACAAAACGTCTAATGTAAAAAGTCCGTTTGAAAAATATAATGAAACTATAAAATCGTGTTGAAATGGAGGGTTTCTTTAATGGCAGTAATAAATGAAGTAAAAACGTTGAAAAATTATATCGGTGGCAAATGGGTGGATTCCACAACATCGAAACATGAACAAGTGCCTAATCCGGCAACAGGAGAAGCTTTGGCGATCGTTCCCCTTTCAACAAAGGAAGATGTAAACCAAGCGGTGCAGGTTGCTAAAAAGGCGTATAAAGAATGGAAAAAGATCGCCGTTCCAAAAAGAGCCCGCTTCTTATTCCGTTATCAGCAATTATTGATAGAACACTGGGATGAGCTTGCAAAGCTGGTCACAATCGAAAATGGAAAAAGCTATACAGAAGCATATGGTGAGGTTCAGCGGGGGATTGAATGCGTGGAATTCGCAGCAGGTGCGCCTACCTTGATGATGGGCAGCCAGCTTCCTGATATTTCTCCAGGTATTGAATCTGGCATGTATCGTTATCCAATGGGTGTCGTTGCAGGGATTACGCCGTTTAATTTCCCGATGATGGTACCATGTTGGATGTTCCCGCTGGCAATAGCTTGTGGAAATACGTTTATCTTAAAACCTTCAGAACGGACACCGCTATTGGCCAACCGTCTTGTGGAATTATTGACAGAAGCAGGTGTTCCGGATGGAGTTGTCAATATTGTCCATGGTGCCCACGATGTCGTGAATGGGATATTGGAACATGAAGACATTAAAGCGGTATCATTTGTTGGATCCCAGCCTGTCGCAGAGTATGTATACAAAACGGCAGCTGCCAATAAAAAACGTGTCCAGGCTTTATCAGGAGCGAAAAATCATTCAATCGTCATGCCTGATGCGGATTTGGATAATGCGGTAACGAACATTACGAATGCCGCTTTCGGATCTGCAGGCGAGCGCTGCATGGCTGCGTCAGTGGTTGTTGCGGTGGGAGAAGTGGGAGATACGCTCGTTGAGAGATTAAAGGCTGCAGCGGATGACATCAAGATAGGAAATGGAATGGATAAGGACGTTTTCTTGGGGCCTGTGATTCGTGATACTCATAAAAAGAGAACAGAACAATATATTGAAATCGGGGAGAAAGAAGGAGCTGTCCTCCTTCGTGATGGCAGGAATGAAGGCGATCAGGAAAATGGCTATTACGTTGGACCGACATTATTTGATCATGTAAAAACAAACATGAAAATATGGAGTGATGAAATTTTTGCTCCTGTCTTATCCATAGTACGGGTCAATACACTTGAAGAAGCAATCGAATTGACCAATCAATCAGAATTTGCCAATGGTGCCTGCCTCTATACTGATAGTGCAAAAGCCATCAGGGAATTTCGCGAAGAAATTGATGCAGGGATGCTTGGCATTAATCTTGGGGTACCCGCGCCAATGGCATTCTTTCCATTTTCTGGCTATAAAAGTTCCTTTTATGGAGACCTTCATGCCAATGGGAAAGACGGAGTGGAATTTTACACTAGAAAGAAAATGTTAACGGCAAGATACTGATAGGAAAAAGGGGGTCGGCTCAAATTGTGGTCGGCCTTCCTTTATACATCTTTTTAGGAGGAGTGTAGCTTATGCAGGTTGAAAAGCAGGGTCAGGATCTTAAAGCGATGGATGGTAAATATGTGTGGCATCATATGAAAGGGGCTGAACCCACCCCTGGGGCAATGGTGATAAAAAAAGGGCAAGGAGCATGGATTACGGATGTTGATGGGAATCGATTCCTGGATGGGATGTCAGGTTTATGGTGTGTCAACGTTGGTTATGGCCGCACGGAACTGGCTGAAGCCGCTTACGAGCAACTGAAGGAACTTCCTTATGCCCCTTTAACGAATAGCCACATTCCGGCTATTAAGCTAGCAGAGAAATTAAATGAATGGCTTGGTGGGGATTATGTGATTTTCTTCTCTAACAGCGGTTCAGAAGCAAATGAGACTGCCTTTAAAATTGCGCGGCAGTATCATCAGCAAAAAGGTGAACATGGACGCTATAAATTCATTTCGCGTTATCGCGGCTATCATGGCAATTCAATGGGTGCCCTGTCAGCGACCGGGCAGGCGCAGCGAAAATACAAATATGAACCGCTGGCCCCAGGATTTCTTCATGTAGCACCGCCGGATTCTTACAGAAATCCAGAGGATGAAAGCGGTGAAAAAAGTGCAGCGGAAATTGAACGTACCATTACATGGGAGCTGAGCGAAACGGTTGCTGCGGTCATCATGGAACCAATCATCACTGGGGGCGGAATTTTAATGCCACCTGATGGTTATATGAAACGTGTCAAAGAAATTTGTGAGAAAAATGGTGTCCTTCTCATTTCGGATGAGGTCATTTGCGGGTTTGGCCGTACTGGTAAGAGATTCGGATTTATGAACTATGATGTAAAACCAGACATCGTAACAATGGCTAAAGGAATCACGAGCGCTTATCTGCCATTATCCGCTACAGCCGTCAAACGTGAAATTTATGAAGCGTATATTGGCTCAGATGTATATGACCGCTTTCGGCATGTAAATACATTTGGCGGCAATCCGGCTGCATGTGCCGTCGCTTTGAAGAATATTGAAATATATGAAAATGAAAAACTTATAGAACGGTCTAAGGAGTTAGGGTTACGTTTTCTGCAAGAGTTTGAAGAAATTAAAACTCATCCCAATGTTGGGGATGTGCGAGGGAAAGGTTTGTTGGTAGGGATTGAACTAGTGGAAGATAAACTGACAAAACAACCGATCGAACTTTCCAAAATCAATAAAGTGATTGCATCATGTAAAGAAAAGGGGCTGATCATAGGTAAAAATGGTGATACTGTAGCGGGTTTCAATAATGTCCTGACTCTTGCTCCCCCACTTAGTATAACTGAAGAGGATTTTTCATTCATCATAACGACGGTAAAGCGAACGCTAGCTGAACTATGAAAATAAATAGAAAAACCTGAATATTCAATTAAGTTTACGCGTGTACTGTTGATAGACAAACATGCTTTTTAAATGAGACTGATGCGTTTAGTTTTAGCACCGTTTTAGAACTTTGAACGGTGCTTTTGTCTATGATCAAGGAAGAATAAGAGGAAAAGGAATCTAGTAGAAATTATAGGCAATATTTTGGAATCGTTTTCCTTGCTTAGTTATAGCAGATGTTCGAAAATGGAATGATAAGGAGTGGTAGAAACTCAATATTAACCGTCAGAAGAGGTGAGGGACATGAATAATGAAGATATAACAAAAAAACTAACATTACATATCCCTGAAATTTTAGGGAGTGGGAATTTTTCAAAGTATGCTGTATTGGTACCGCTTCTAGAGAAAGAAGATGGAATTCATGTTCTTTTCGAGGAACGTTCACACAAACTGAGGAGGCAGCCAGGGGATATATGTTTTCCCGGCGGAAAAATAGACAAGCTGGACCATGATGAACAGGCGGCGGCTCTAAGGGAAACATATGAGGAACTTAATTTGAGAAAAGAAGATATCGATAATGTCTTTCCTATCGATTATTTGGTATCTCCATTTGGGATGATCGTCTATCCTTATGCAGGGTTTGTTCGTAACCATCAACGGATAATACCTAATCCAGCTGAGGTAGAAACCATTTTTACGGTCCCGCTATCCTTTTTCATGGAAAAACCGCCAGAAATTTACCATGTGGAATATAAAGTGGAACCGCATGAAAACTTCCCCCATGATTTAGTCGTTGGCGGGGAGAATTATAAATGGCAGCCGAAACAGATGGAAGAATATTTTTACTTATATAATGGTCGGGTAATCTGGGGAATGACGGCGAAAATCCTTACCCATTTTATTGAAATTCTTCGTTAGACACTTCTAAAGCACCTTTTTTTTTCAGTCTTTTTCTATTAAGCTTTAATTATGGTAAATGTTAGGTTTTTAATAGAAGCGGGGGGATGAGTGGATGAAGTATAGTTTTGAAGTACTTGAAAAAGAACGGGAAATGGCAATGGCTGCACTAGTCAACTTCAATGAAAACCGCGAATACTATGATGAAACCAAAGATCAGGAACTTAAGCTAGCATACTACAAAGATGGTTCCTTGGACCGGGAAGGATTGAAGGACCTACTTGTGGCAACCCATAAAAACCAGCTGAACTACTCACCACATCGTCATGTTTACCCATGGGTGGACTTACAGGAAAATGGCCAGCTGAAAAGTCTGTATTCCGGTAAAGGGATGGATCCTGTACAAGTGATTGAGGAAGATATCCGTATACTGGAAGTGTTGTCAAAAGGTATTGAATCAATAAATTCGGAGAACATTCTCGTTAATTGTGAACATGTAGTACCTCAATCATGGTTCGATAAAAAAGAACCGATGAGGGGGGATTTGCATCATCTGTTCGCTTGTGAACCAACGTGTAATAGCAGCCGGAGTAACTATCCATACCATGATTTTGAGGATTATATCCCTGAGAGATCGGCTGCCGGTATAAAAGCGGGTTGCGGAAAATCAGACGAAAGTAAATTCGAGCCTGAATACGGAAAAGGAATCGTGGCGAGGGCAACTTTGTATTTTTTACTCAGATATGAGGGAATCATCGATAGCAGCAAAATCGACCTGGCACTGCTTTTGGAATGGCATCAGCTTTTTCCAGTCAGCACTTATGAAAAACATAGAAACCAGGCTATACATGAAATGCAGGGTAATCGTAACCCATATATAGATTTTCCCGAAATGGCGGAGAAATGGAATTAAAGAAGAATATAAAAAAGAGGATTGAAGCTGTAGTACAAGCTTCAATCCTTTTTTTAAGATTATAAGAATTTTACGCAAACAGGGAAGGGAACTTGAACATCCTTTTGCAATAATGTTAATTTTCCGTCATGCTCATTCCGTGCATATAGTGTCAGGTTTCCTGATTGTTCATTAGAAGCGATCAGGAATTTTCCGCTAGGATCCAATGAAAAATCACGTGGCCAGTGACCTTCGGTAGAAACAAGTTCCACGAATGCCAGTTTGCCTGTTTCTTGATTGATTTGGAAAACGGCAATACTGTCATGTCCGCGGTTTGCAGCATATATGAATTGCCCGTCATCAGAAATATGAATGGCACTTCCTTGGTTATTTTCTTTGAAATCTTCCGGGACGGTCCGAACCGTTTGTAATTCAGAAAAACTTCCAGTTTGACTATCGAAGCTCAAAACAATGACTTCTGGTACCAATTCTGCCATAACATACGCAAATTTTCCGTTTGGGTGGAAGGTCAGATGCCGTGGTCCGCTGCCGGGAGCAACAGATAAGCTGTTTACTTCTTCCAAAATCCCACTATGTATTTTATAGGTTATCACTTTATCTATCCCGAGGTCGACTACAGCAATGAACCTTTCATCTGGTGTGAAACCAGCAAAGTGAGTGTGTGCTTTTTCCTGACGTTCTTCATTCGGTCCTTGACCTTTATGTTGAACAGTTGATGATACAGGCAAAGGGGTCGCATCGTCATGAAGCGGATATGATTCAATCACGCCTTCACCATAACTGGAAGTGACCAAGACCTGTTTCTTGCTGTCAACACTAATATGGCAGGAAGAACCGTTTGGTGTCAGTTGTTTCCCCAAGAAGGTAAGCTCACCTGAATCTTCATTAATCGAATAGGCTGAAACACCTCCACTGCCCGATTCTTTTAAAATGGCGTAGAGATTCTTTTTGTCCTGGCTGATGGCGACATAAGTCGGATCGGTCAATTCTGCTGCAAGAACCGGTGTGCTGAGTTTTCCTTCTGCTGTATCTAAAGTAAATCGGTAAACACCTTTGCTGTTTCCTTTTGTGTAAGTGCCTATGTATCCAATAATGTTCTGTTGGTCATGTTTTACCATATTTATCTCCTCCAAGAAAGATTTGTGTTTATTTTTATTTTAACATAGATGATACCTTATATCCTTTTCCCGTATTCTGTTGATTTGGAACCTTTTTATTTTGGAGGTTTTTGGGTGCGAAGAAAAAAACCCCGACTAGGGGGTCAAATTTAATCGACTGGCTTTGAGGCTTCGATAGGAATATGCCTAAACTCAGAAACGGAAAATAAACCCTGATCCGTCAGTTTGATTTCAGGGATGACAGGTAACGCCAAGAAGGCAAGTGTAAGAAAAGGGTTGAAATGCCTGTTAGCACCGAGTTTCAATAGGGCCTCATCGATTTTATTCAATGAATGGACCACATCCATATAATCACATTAACTCATCAATCCAGCTATTGGCAGGGGAAGGGAAGCGAGTATTTCCCCATTTTGGATTACGGTCAATCCACCCTGCATTTTTTTGATTTCCTTTGCTGCCAGCAGCATATCCTGATCATTCGTTCCGGCAATGATCAAATTATGTGAATCATGGGCTACTGTAGTGGCAATTGCACCTGATTTCAACCCGAGCCCTTTGACGATTCCAAGACCTAATTGTTTGGTCAGATGATGCCTTTCAATAACAGCAAGTTTTAAATGATCAACATGTTCGGAGAAATGGAATAGTCCATCATGATTAAGTGTGACCGGTTCAATCGAATGCTTTGTAATCAAGCTGTTTGGAGTTATCTCAATAATATTAGCGAACTCATTTTTAAAAGGTATCGCCAAATCATCTTCGGTTATTTCATGAAAATGAACGGAGTGCGTCAACCCGTCATCAATAACCTGTTTCCTATCATCTGGAAAGTTAAGTAAATGATTATTTTGAACGATAAGCTTTCCATCTTTAAAAACCGAGTGGATGGTGATGGAATCAAGATCATCCAATAGAAGGAAGTCTGCCTTGTATCCAGGTGATATTGCACCATGTTCCTTTAAACCAAAGCATTCTGCTGCATTAATGGTCGCCAATTGTATGGCGGTAATTGGCGGGACACCTGTATCTATGGAAAGTCGAACGTTGTGATCGATACTTCCCTCATATACAATATCATCTAGGTGCCGGTCATCGGTGACGAATAAACAACGGCGGGAGTTCTTCTCGTTAATAACTGGAATCAGGTTTATTAAGTCTTTGGCAACCGTTCCTTCCCTGATCATAAGATACATACCTTTACGCAGTCTTTCTTTTGCCTCTTCCGCAGTAGTGCATTCATGATCCGTTTTTATGCCTGCACTCATATAAACATCGAGCTGTTGTCCGGATAATCCGGCTGCATGGCCATCGATGCTTTTGCCTAGTCTATTTGCATCATATATTTTTTGCAGCATATCCTCCTCCGTATGTGAAACGGCAGGGAAATTCATGACTTCGGCTAAACCAAGCACTCTCGGGTTTTGATAAAAGGAAATTAAATCTTCACTTCTTAAGACAGCACCAGAATGTTCAAACTCCGTAGCAGGTACACAAGACGGCATCATGAAGTAAAAGTCAAAAGGAAGTTGAGCGGATTGTTCAATCATATATTCCATGCCCTTTTTGCCAGAAACATTGGCAATTTCATGAGGGTCTGCAACGATGCAGGTCACACCATGTAAAAGGAGGATTTTTGCAAGTTCATATGGCCTGACCATCGATGATTCTATATGAACATGGCCATCAATGAAGGAAGGGCATACGAATTTTCCTGCAGCATCGATTTGTGAAATACCATCATAATGCCCAATTCCAGCAAAGTAACCATCGACTATCGCAATGTCGCCTGTATAGATATCCCCATTGAAAACATCAATGATTTGCCCGTTTTTAATGACGCAATCTGCTGGTGTTCTTCCTGCTGCAACGTCAATTCTCCTTTTAAGCAATTTTTTTTTCATATTCGTAACCCCTTTGGCAAAATATATCCGGTTAATATTTCACTTTTTCCGTATTGGTTTCCCATGTGCGGAATGGTAAATCATGGTCATTAAAAGACAATTGTTTCATTTCAATCGTGCGATTTTCCATTGGCAGGGCAAGTTCTTTGTATATAAAGTGATCATCAAAGCCGATAATTGCAGCGTCTTCTTTAGTGCATGCGTAATAAATGGCTTTTGGACGTGCCCAATAAATAGCACCGATGCACATGGGGCAAGGTTCGCAGCTAGTGTATATTTCACAATCTGTAAGCTGGAAGCTGTCGAGATTCCTGCATGCATCACGAATCGCCTGTACTTCGGCGTGAGCAGTAGGATCGTTGGCTGTTGTCACATTATTACATCCTCTGCCTACGACTTTGCCATCTTTTACGATTATAGCACCGAAAGGTCCTCCGTTCTTCGCCAATACATTTTCATATGCAAGCTGAACAGCCATCTCCATGAATTTTACATCCACTAAAAACACCCCTTCATATATATTTATAACCTAAAGTACTGATGTTACGTTTATTAACGTAAATATAATAAACAATA
Organism: Peribacillus sp. NPDC055009; assembly: GCF_053608705.1. Taxonomy (NCBI): domain Bacteria; kingdom Bacillati; phylum Bacillota; class Bacilli; order Caryophanales; family Bacillaceae; genus Peribacillus; species Peribacillus sp. NPDC055009. The sequence continues at coordinate 90,756 of NZ_JBSGVZ010000021.1, forward strand.
TACCATATGCATGGGGAAATGGAATATTGTTTTCTGAAAATAGAGAAAAGTCAGTTTGTGTTAGAATATATGATGTGCAATCAAAATGGTTTAAAAGAATTTTTACAAATAATAATAAAACTGATATTGTTAAAAGAAAATCATTAAGATTATGAAGGTGAAGTGCATGGGGTTTTTGGGAGTTCTTTTACCGATATTCGGTATTTTTGTTTTAGGGTTCATCGGTCAGAAAAAGTTCAAACTTGATACAAAATCGATTTCCACGATGGCATTATATTTAATGTCACCTTTTCTTGTGTTCCGGACTTTTTATTCCGCAGAATTTACGATTAATTATTTCTACCTGTTCTTATTCACGATAGTACTTTGTCTTTCTCTTATACTGGTAGTCTACATCATATCTTATTTTCGCAATTATACAGTCACTGAGACAAGCGGCATGATATTGGCATCTGCATTCATGAATAACGGAAATTACGGAACACCCGTCATTTTCCTGTTATTCGGAGCCGCAGGACTCGATTATGCAATCATCCTTATGGTGGGACAGCAGTTAGTGATGTGCACGATCGGCATTTATTTCGCAGCAAAGGGCAGCCCGGAAGGTAACGGAGTTCAAACGGCGATTAAAGCAGTATGTCGAATGCCAATTGTTTATGGAGCCATTGCCGGTACAGTATTTCAGTTCGTTAACGTACCTTTAAGCAATTCGGTTATGGAAGCTATTAACCTTGTTGCAAATGCAGCGATTCCCACAATAATGATTACACTGGGAATGCAGCTGGCCAACATTTCGCTGAAAAAAATAGCCTATCGGAAGCTATCAGTTTCGCTGCTCCTTAAACTTGCCGTGTCACCGGCCATTGCCTTCCTGCTATCTCTTGCCTTGCCAGTGGGTGATATGGTCAGGCATATCATGATCATCGTAGCTGCAATGCCAACGGCGGCCAACACTACGATGTATGCGCTCCAATTCAATACGGAGCCTGAATTCGTATCAAGTGCTACGTTCATAAGTACATCATTAAGCCTGATTACGCTTCCAATCATCTTTTTCTTTGTATTATAGGAGATTATCATTCTAATTATGTGGGCAAACTTATTATATACAAGAAGCGGAAGAATCCTGGCTAATTAAAAGAGGGATCCGGAAAGATTATATGAATTACCTTTGACCTCGCGGTTAGTGAACGACTTGTGGACTTGAATTTAGGTGTCCAAAACATTTTCATTTAAAATTAAAGGGCAAGCTTGTTAAACTGGTGTTTACTTTTTTTAATGCCTGTATTTGATTGGAGGGGTTTTATGTTCCAGACTAAAATTGAACTGACTAATACTGGAAAGATTGATGCCATTTTAAAGGGAATCGTTCTGAAAACCTATGAAGAGTCACTGGAAGAAAAACTCTTGCTATGCATGGAGTGCGGTGATGTCGATTTTTATATCGCGTATTCAAATAATGAGGAACTTCAGGATGCGATAAATGAAAACTTTGAAATTGATGAATATGGCGAAATCGTGAAAATAGATGAACATCAGGAACTTATGGATGATTTATACGATTATTTCTTGATCATACATAAGGAAAGTGATTTGTTTGATTTTTTTCCGGTAGGTCCATATACTCACGGAGGGGAAATCCGTGAATCGGATACGGATATGCTGGCGCCAAGGGGTTTATATTCAGCGCCATTTGAAGACGCGATAAAGGAATGATGAAAAAGACAGCGATAGCTGTCTTTTTGTATTTTTAAGAGCGTATTAAGCCTTCGGGAAATAAATGCATTTTTACAAAAAGAGGGAATTTTTTTATGGGATATCAGTTTAAATTTATCAGTTTTATGAAATATAGCAATAATATCATGAAATATAATATCATTTTTAACAATTTAAAGTTTATATGGTAATTTTAAGAAATATTATATATC
>NZ_JBSGVZ010000022.1:0-88381 GCF_053608705.1 Peribacillus sp. NPDC055009
GAAATGTTTGACTTGCTCATTTGCTTTTTTGATAGTGTGTGCTCACTTAAAATTTAACGTTGGCGCTTTGTTTTGTTCAGTTTTCAAAGAGCAATATTTTCCATCGCTTTTTAGCGACTTTATTAGTTTAACACCTTTCAAACACAAAGTCAACAACAAGTTATTATTTACTTGTTTATCTTTTTTGTCTCAAGCGGTGTATTTAATATATTAGCACTTGCATTTAGATAAGTCAATGCAATCTTTTAAAAAGTTACTTCACTTTTTTATGAGCCAACTTCTTCTATTTATACACCACTTGCATTCTATAGAAGCCGGACCCTGTCATTGATCATCAAAAAAAAGAGGGCAGCTGATTATAGCCACCCTCCTGTTATTAATGATTATTTATTAATGGTAATTACGTCCGCTTCTTCTCTATCTACATTTCCGGCCTTTTCGATCTTCACACTTTCACCTTCAGAAAGGTTAGTGAAGACGATTGGCGTAATGATAGAGCTGGCATTGTTTTTAACATACTCTATATCAACTTTGAGCAACGGCTGTCCGCTTGTCACTTTATCTCCTTGAGAGACTAGCGCTTCGAATCCTTTGCCTTCTAACTTAACTGTATCGATCCCGACATGAATCAAGATTTCACGACCAGCTTCGGAAACGATACCGATTGCATGTTTAGTCGGGAATAGGTTAACGATTGTACCGTCTACAGGAGAAACAACCAACCCTTCCTCAGGTACGATGGCAAACCCATCACCCATCATTTTTTCAGCAAAAACAGCATCAGGCACTTCCGTGATCGGTTTTAATTCCCCTTTAATAGGAGAAACAAAGCGCTCGGAAACTTCATCAGTCCGTAAAGGTTTCGGGATGACATCCTCGATTTGCTTTTCCACACCCACTTCAGGAGATGCTTCTACTTTACGAGGCCTTTTTCCATCGATGATATCTTTCATTTGCCCCTTGATCGTTTCTGAACGAGGTCCGAAGATTGCCTGGATATTATTGCCCACTTCCAGAACTCCAGCGGCTCCAAGTTTCTTCAGCCTATTTTTATCAACGTTACCGATGTCATTGACCGATACACGAAGACGGGTAATGCAAGCATCCAAGTGAGAAATATTTTCTTTTCCGCCCATAGCATCCAAGATATCCCCAGGAAGACTTCCAGCTGTACTTGCAGATCCTTCCGCTTCCTCATCCTCTTCCACTTCACGGCCAGGAGTTTTAAGGTTAAACGTCCTTATCGCAAATCGGAATCCGAAGTAATAGATAAGCGCAAAGACCAAGCCAACCGGAATAACGATCCATGCATTGGTTTGCGGATTAATTAAACCAAACAGTACGTAATCGATCAAACCGCCCGAGAACGTCATCCCGATTTTCACATCCAGTAAATGCATGGTCATGAATGATAGACCTGCAAACAGACAGTGAATCCCGAAAAGTACCGGTGCAACAAATAAGAAGGCAAATTCAAGTGGCTCAGTAATCCCAGTAAGGAAAGATGTAAGTGCCGCAGAAGCCATCAAGCCCCCTACAATTTTCTTTCTTTCCGGTCTTGCTTCATGATAAATGGCCAAAGCTGCAGCTGGTAACCCGAACATCATGAATGGATATTTACCAGTCATGAAGGTACCTGCCGTTAAATTCTGTACGCCATCTTTAATTTGAGCCATGAAGATAGCTTGGTCTCCTCTGACTGGCGTTCCCCCGCCTTGAGGGATATAGCTGCCAAATTCGAACCAGAATGGGGAGTAGAAGATATGATGCAATCCAAAAGGAATCAGCGCACGTTCTACAACCCCAAACACGAAAGCTCCCAGAGTCAGGTTAGCACCCAACATATTTTCGGAAAATGAATTTAACCCCGATTGAATCGTCGGCCAAACCAAGATCATCAGCAATCCAAGAATAACTGCGCTTGCGGCTGTTACAATTGGTACAAAACGTTTACCTGCAAAGAATCCTAAATAAGAAGGCAGTTCAATTTCATAAAACTTATTATACATAACAGCAGCCATGACACCGACAATTATACCGCCGAACACACCAGTTCCCAACGTCGGGATTCCCAGAACATTGCTATACACCGCACCATTGTTCGCAATGTCGGCAGCGTCAATGCCAAGAACGGTTCCCATCGTTACATTCATAATCAAGAACCCGATAATCGCAGCCAGTCCGGCAACACCATCTCCGCCAGCTAACCCAATTGCGACCCCCACAGCAAACAACAAGGGAAGATTCCCAAAAATAATATTCCCGGCATTCTCCATTACCGATGCGACCATTTCCACTCCGCCACTCGCAAGAAACGGGGCGATATCCAACAAAGTTTCGTTTTGCAATGCATTACCAAACGCAAGCAAAATTCCGGCAGCTGGTAAAATGGCTACAGGAAGCATCAAAGCTTTTCCGATTTTTTGCAAAACACCAAACAACTTCTTAAACATAGGTTTTCCTCCTCTTTACTGTTATTCCATGCTAATAAAACGGTTACATTTACGATGGTATTCACCTTCCCACGCATCAGAATTCAAATACAAAAAAGGCATAAGCAAAGATAGGATTGAAATGAAAATTCAGGTATATAATACCCTCTTTCATAACAATCATTCTCCTCACTTATGCCTGATCGAATCAGTAACACGTAAGTTAATGTATGTTTATTTAATTTTCTTTTGTAATCGTTGGATATGCATCGTTAGATAGACAGCTTCCGCATCACAAACCGGTCTGCCTAATTTCTGCTGCATAATCTTTATTAGCTTCCAAGAGATATTGTAACACAAAGGATATTCTTCTTTCAATAGCATTGCTATTTTTTCGGGTTCCTCTACTTTTTCGCCAGCCAACACCCTGTCTATCATGAATCTTAAATGACGGACCAAACGTGAATAATCAATGCTATCCTTATTAATTTGTACGTTGAGCTGTTCTTCAACAACTTGGATAAGTTGATAGATTAACTGCGAATGCTGATTGACTTCCGATAAGTCTTTATTTGATATTGCGCTATGAATATGAAGCGTAATAAAACCGATTTCCCCTTGGGGCAGGCCTATGCCTGTCTTATCTTGAATTAATTCTACTACATCAACAGCAATATCATGTTCAAAAGGATAAAGGGTTATCGTTTCTTTCAAGAATGGGTTTTTGATAGTCATTCCTTGTGAAACACGCTGAAGGGCGAACAATAAATGATCAGTTAAACCGACATGTATATGTTCATTGAGTTTTCCAGTTACTCGGTCGTTAATGAGATGAATGGATTCTATAATGGCAGCTTGAAGATTTTGATCGATCTGCGGCAAAAGTTTTTTGTAACTTTCCTGTTCCTTGACATTTTTCAGGACAAACGTCTTCTCCGCAAGTTCCGGACTTAACTCTTCGCCTTTCTTTCGGTTGAAGCCTAAGCCCTTTCCAATAGAAACGACTTCTCCATACGACGGATGCGTGGCAATCACCACATTATTGTTCAAAACCTTTTCAACGATAAAACCATTCATTTTTCTCCCTCTTTTTTTCTCAAAGTCATCCCTATGCCCCATACAGGATAAAGTACTTAGTACTTAGTCCTTTTACTATACACGATATGAGCTTTCTCTTACAACATGAAAGAAGAGCCCTGAAATCAGGACTCTCCTTACTTATTGCCTTATTACTTCAAGAAAATGAAATATAGTAGGAAAACGACTCCAAGCCCCCACATGATTGGGTGAACCTCTTTAGCTCTCCCTTTCATCGACATGGTGATCGGATAGAAGATGAATCCGCAAGCTATACCTGTCGCAATCGAATATGTCATAGGCATCATGATAACCGTAAAGAAGGCCGGAACCGCAATTTCAAACTTCTGCCAGTCAATATTTTTAAGTGATGATGCCATTAACACTCCGACTATAACCAATGCCGGCGCAGTCACCGCAGATGTAACCACTGATAGAAGCGGGAAGAAGAATAGGGATAGGACAAACAGCAATCCTGTTACTACAGCCGCAAAACCGCTTCGAGCACCAGCGGCAACACCCGATGTAGACTCTACATAAGATGTCGTGGTGGATGTACCAAGAATTGCACCTGAAACGATGGATAATGAATCAGCAAGTAATCCTTTTCCCACTCTAGGAAGAACATTATCCTTCATTAAACCAGCTTGTTGCGCTACAGCCACCAACGTACCTGCTGTATCAAAGAACGCTACAAACAAGAAGGTCAGTATCACGATTAACATTTGACCAGTGAAGAGATCACCGGGATTTCCGAAGGCATCGAACGCAACCCCGAATGTAGGCGCTATGCTAGGAACGGCACCGATTATTTTCTCCGGCACCGGAACTTGTCCAAAAATCATTCCTGCTATGGCTGTAATGACCATCCCTATGAACACGCCGCTTTTGACGCCTCTCGTCATCAAAATGACGGTTACGACAATTCCAAACACAGCCAATAAAGTATTTCCTGATGTCAAGTCGCCCAGTCCTACAAGAACGCTGTCATCATTCGTGATGATTCCAGCATTCTGAAACCCTACAAACGTAATGAATAAACCGATACCGGCACCAACTGCGTATTTCAACTCGACTGGAATTGCATTAATGATTTTCTCACGTATTCCCGATAGGGAAAGCAAAACGAAGATAATACCTGAAATCAATACTCCCGACAAAGCCGTCTGCCAAGGAATTCCAAAACCAAGCACAACGGTAAAAGCAAAGAAAGCATTCAATCCCATCCCTGGTGCAAGCGAGATTGGATACCTGGCTATGAGTCCCATCAATATCGAACCGATTGCGGCTGCCAAGGCGGTCGCTGCAAAAACCGCTCCGTAGTCCATTCTCAATTCATCCGGATAGTCCTCGATGCTTTGTAAAGTCAGCATCACAGGGTTAACAACCAGGATATATGCCATTGAAAGGAACGTAGTCAGTCCACCAAGTATTTCACGGCGATAATTAGTTCCCAGCTCATTAAACCGAAAATAATTTTTCATTATGAGTCTCCCCTATCATAAAATCGTGCCAACAGAAAATGCCCCATTCGCTTACGAACGGGGCTTGACTGCGGTCATGTAAAGAAGTGGCGGTTTATCCGCGCCAATCCTTCCACATCGTAGTCAAGCCGTTCACGGCAGCTTGGTAGAAACTTTTGGGCCATATCCCCAATATTATACGACAATTATGTTTTTTTATTATTATAGGTATAGTGTATCAGTCACTAAAATAATCGTCAATATATCTAACGAATATTTTTTATGTAATTTTAGGCAATGTTCGCTTTTCGCTATATATTCCTTACTTATTATGGCTATATCTTCGCCAACATACGTAAAATGTAAGTAATCTACATATTCAAATACTATTTTAACCAAAAAAAATCAGTGAAGGATATTTCCTTCACTGATTGGATGATTTTAATCTTCTATTCCCACTCAATCGTTGCAGGTGGCTTAGACGTAATGTCATAAACTACGCGGTTTACATGGTTTACTTCATTAACGATTCTCGTTGAGATGATTTCAAGTACATCCCAAGGGATTCTTGCCCAATCGGAAGTCATTCCGTCAATGGATGTAACCGCACGGATCCCGATTGTATAATCATACGTACGCGCGTCGCCCATTACCCCTACGCTTCGAATGTTAGGAAGGACCGTAAAGTACTGCCAAATTTCGCGTTCCAAACCATTCTTTCTAATTTCTTCACGTAAGATATGGTCAGATTCACGAACGATTTCAAGTTTTTCATCTGAAATTTCACCTAATACACGAATACCTAAACCTGGACCCGGGAAAGGTTGACGCCAAACGATTTCATCCGGAATGCCCATTTCACTACCAAGTGCACGCACTTCATCCTTGAATAGAGTGTTCAAAGGCTCAATCAATTTAAATTGCATATCTTCCGGCAGACCGCCAACGTTGTGATGCGATTTAATTGTTTGTGCAGTGGCCGTACCACTTTCAATAATGTCTGTGTAAAGTGTACCCTGTGCAAGGAAATCAATTCCTTCAAGCTTCGTTGCTTCGTCATCGAATACGTAGATAAACTCGTTACCGATGATTTTCCGTTTTTGTTCCGGATCTGAAACGCCAGCAAGTTTCGATAGGAAACGTTCTTTTGCATCGACCTTGATTACATTCATATTGAAACCTTCCCTGAATGTTTCCATTACACCTTCGGCTTCCCCTTTACGAAGTAATCCATGATCAACGAAAATACATGTCAGCTGATCGCCAATCGCTTTATGGATCAATACAGCAACAACGGATGAATCCACACCGCCGCTCAATGCGCATAACACTTTTTTATCTCCGACCGTTTGGCGGATTTTCTCCATTTCTATTTCAATGAAGTTCTCCATTGACCAGTCACCTTTACAGCCACAAACGCCGAATACGAAATTTTTCAAAATGTCATTACCGTATACGGAATGACGGACTTCAGGATGGAATTGCACGGCATATAATTTACGTGATTCGTCACTCATAGCCGAAATTGGGCAAGACGGGTTCGTCCCATCAATTTGGAAACCTTCAGGCGTTTCCACCACTAGATCACCATGGCTCATCCAGACGATCTGTTCTTCCGGCAGGTCACTGAATAACTTAGATTCATTTTGGATGGCAAGTGTCGCTTTACCGTATTCACGGTTTTTCGCTGGTTCCACCTTACCGCCAAAATGTTTAGTCATAAGCTGCATGCCATAACAAATACCGAAAATCGGAAGGCCCATTTCGAATATGCGTTCATCACAACCAAATGCATTTGCATCATAAACACTATTCGGACCCCCTGAGAAAATGATTCCCGTTGGATTCATTTTCTCGATTTCTTCTACAGTAATTGTATGAGGATGAAGCTCACTGTACACACCAAATTCGCGGATACGACGAGTGATCAATTGATTATATTGGCTTCCGAAATCAAGTACTACGATCATTTCCTGGTTTTTTTGCAATTCTGTTTTCCCCGGCACAAACGTCACCTCTATCAATGTAATTCACTCATGAAATCGAGTGATAATTTCTTATAAAAAATATTATCATAAAAAAAGAAAAACTAAAAATCCACCCTCAAAAATACAGAAAAAGTATAGACGAAGGCAGATTTTCAGCTTTCCTGTTAAAATCCGCCTTCATAGTCAAATCATTTACGGTGATTCGGTAGAAACTTTCGATCCATATTATCGAGGATATATGAAGGATATATTAGTTTAAGTTAGTTTTTGTTATTGTATCAATATAATAAAAACCTGGTCAAGAGCTAGTTTTTCTCATCAAGCTTTCCCAACCCTTTTGAAAGTGCTTCCATTCGCCATCTTCCACGTCTCCACGATATATCATTAACTCGTATCCAGCCGTCAATTCGCCCATCTTATCCGTATCATACACTGCATCCACATAGGCGGCGTACTCCCTTAATGTTTGCCCCTCCGGACGAACTAAACCAGCTCGTTTTAATTGTTTCAATAAAATTAAATAGGCTGTCGAGAAATGAGCACCGGTTTTCTTTCTATAACGAAGAATCTGCAGATGAGGAATCCACTTCCTTCTAAAGAAATAACCAATAGAAGCGAAAATCAATGCACCTGATAGTGAGATGGCAGTCCATTTTAAGAACCCACCCATGTTCCCGATACCCGTTTTCACGGATGATTGAGTTTCCCTATCGGGTGTATCCTGACGTTCCCTGGTCTCTATTTGCTCTGAATTATTTGGAGTTTCTTCAGGCTTCTTGACCGCTTCCTGTTTCAATTCCGAATCGTAAAATTCAACTTCCCCATTGAAACCCTTTGTCGGCTCGAAGGGAACCCAGCCTATCCCTGAAAAATAAACCTCGACCCAGGAATGTGCATTATTATTGGTCACCTTATAAACGGATTCGCCATCAAGGATTGATTTTTCCCCTTCCGTATAGCCCTTTACCCACCTTGCAGGTATATTGGCGGCTCTTAGCAAAACAACCATTGCACTTGAAAAATTATCGCAATACCCTATCTGTGTCTCGAATAAAAATTGATCGACATAATCTTGATTGCTCTCCGGATACGGAATATCATCCTTAGAATAAATGAATTCAGGTCCGTCAAAATAATCCTCAATGGCTTTTGCTTTATCGTACCAATTCGCTTCATTCCTTGTAAGCCCGGATGCCAATTCATATATCCGGTTTGGCATTCCCTCTGGAAGCTGCGTGTTCTTTTCTATTAATAAATCCATTGATTCGTCAGGTTCCGTCACTTTCCTTAACTCAGCTATATCAAAACTCGGCATATCATAGACCAGCTCATACTCTTTCATGGACAGTCGCTCGCCATTATCCTTTTCAGAGATAACTTTGTCCATACCCTCATAATATTTGAAATCCGTTCCGTTTTTGCCCTCAATCTTTTTTAAATACCCGGACTGCGGATGAAGGATATGGGAATATGATTCCGTCATGGACACTTTTGCCGTCATTTCTTCTGTCTTCACCACTTCAGGAACGTCGTAAATATCTAAAGATGCCATATCCTGCCCGTTGGAAAAAGTGTGAAAGTCCGTTTCCAGGATGGAAACCCACCCTTTACCGGTATAAATATCCTTGTTCTCGACTTTCCAGTAATGTCCTTCAGGAGCATTATTATAAAAAACGATGGAACCATCCGGCTCTATTGAACCGCCAAGATCCGAATCATCTTCATCATATCCGACACTTTTACGCTTCGAACCACCTTCTTCTTTCCCTGCTTTATCAGAATAAGAGGTAATATAAGGCACCGGGTCCGGCCACTGCGGAGAGAGCTTTGGGGCAGCGAAACCTACAAGGACACTCACCAATATCATGCCGGTCAGCATTAAGATCCACTTATTGATGAAAGCCATCGAAAACTTGATCCGCTCCTGTATCGTAAGTCGCAGCAGGGACAGCAGGCCTAGCATCAAGAACCCGATGATGATGATTCTGATCATTGCCTTATCGCCCACATAGGGAGTGAATGTATCAAGTACAGATATAAAAATCACCGTTAACATAAAAAAGAAAAAAATGCTTTGCCTTACCATCACCCAGTAATGGATCAAATACGTTACAAGCCACAGAAGGACAAAAAATAGAAACGTTCGAAATGGATTTGTGATCAGCTCCCAATTACCATCATGTATAAAACCAAGATTGGCCGTAAAATCCGCTAGGAATCCATCCTTCAGCCATGATAATTGCAATAAAGCGCCTTTTGAATGGAGGAACTGCAATGAAATGATTATATAAGCACTAATGAGAATAAACCGGATTGACCAATGTATGCGGAAATAATGCAGTAGCAGGGAATAGAGCAAAAATACGATAAAAATGATGATATTACCTGTATCTGTGAGTTTATCGACAGGCCTCAACCATTCAGTAATCAACAACAGACCAAATACATACATGAGGACGTGCATGAAGCTTTCCAACTTTGCGGTGGTGACATTCATTTCGCCATCACCTCTGATCTGCCAGACTTTAGTTGGCCATGTTCAAAAAAGCTAACCTTTATCCCCCTCGAAACAGCTGCAGAGCTTGACAGCCTTTCCTCATCAGTAAGATCCGCTTGTTTCTTCATGCATAACATTAATCCCTGATTAGGCCGTAAAGCACTCAATAGGTCCACCTTTTCTAAGGTTAAGTCTGATACGATGAATATCACAACAGCATTTGCCGGAAGAATTCCCTTCCTGATTTTTTCGTTCACATCGTTTTCCACTCTCGGCTCTTCTTTAACAAGTCGGTGAAAAATCTTTCGTTTCTGGCTATTGCCCGCTGCTGCCGGTATGATTAACCTCGATCTCCTGCTCACATACCCAATTTCCATGCCTCTCTTTAACAGGGCGTGTGCAATGGAAGCAGCCATTTCAATGGATTCTTCGAATAAATCCGACGGCTTTTCATCAAGCATGATGAATACATCCCGGTTTTTCTGCACTTCGAATTCCTTCGTCATGATTTCACTCGTTCTAGCCGTCGCCTTCCAGTTAATCCATGACAACTGATCGCCTGGCTGATATTCCCTTACCCCGGAGACAACTGAATGTTCCCGTTGTGTCTTCTTTGCTGAAACCACTGCCCCCTGATTGAACACTCGATCAAGATCACTGTAAGCAAGCTCATGATAACGAGGAAAAACAGTTATTTTCATAGGTGAACTATATATCGCTTCCTTTTCGACTAGCCCGAAAAAATCCCCAATCCAAAAGCGGATCGATTGAAACGAATGCTCTCCGCGCTGCAAGTTTTCCAAGGTATATGACATGCTGAAGGTACGCTTGAATCCCGGAAAGATAATTATTTTCCTTTGGAATCCCCTATCTTCCATCTTCTGAGGCAATTCCTCCTCTACCACCATGAATAATAGGGGCAGCCGATTTTTACGGGTAAAAGTCAATGCTATTTCAACAGATTCGCCGGCCTGGCATTCCCTTTTATTGACCTTTCTCTCAACGGTAAGATCATGCAGCGGATAAAACAGCAGAATCAAAGCGTACACAGAAAACGGCAAAAATGAATAAAAAATGAACCAACTGACAAAACCGCCTTGAAACATGGCATAGCAAAAGGAAACGCTCATGAGTAATACAAGTCCTATAACACTCATATTTCCTCTTAAAATGTTGATGAATTTGCGCATTAGGTCACAGCCCGCTTCACTGGCACTTGTGTTGTCACGACAATTTCATGTATCACCATTCCAGCATCGTAGCCATCATAATTCGCTTCAGGTTTCAAAATAAGCCGGTGGGAAAATACGAATGGAACTAAATATTGAACATCGTCCGGCAGGACATAGTCCCTTCCCTGGATCAGCGCGTAGGCCTGTGCTGCCTTCATCAACGCTATCGATCCACGCGGGCTCACCCCTAAATAGACCCCTCCATGCGAACGTGTTTGATTCGCCAATTCAACAATGTATCGTTTTATTGTGTCATCCACTATCACCGCTTTTACCTCATCCTGTAATTCTATCAATTCATCCAAGGTGATGACGGATTTCAGCTCCTCAAGCGGTGCCGTGTATTGAGCTCTATGAAGAACCTCTATCTCTTCTTCCACACCGGGATAGCCCATTTTCATTTTTAATAGGAATCTATCCAATTGAGCCTCCGGAAGCGGATATGTTCCCTCATAATCGATTGGATTTTGTGTCGCCATTACGAAGAACGGCTTCTCCAATCCTCTTGTGACACCATCAATCGTCACACTTGCCTCTTCCATGGCTTCAAGCAATGCAGACTGAGTTTTCGGCGAGGTCCGGTTAATTTCATCGGCTAAAATAATATGTCCCATTATCGGACCTGGCCTAAAAATGAATTCTTGTTCCTTAGGATTGAAGATAGAAACACCAGTAACATCAGAAGGAAGTAAATCAGGCGTGAATTGAATTCGTTTAAAGCTTGCACCTATTGATTTTGCCAGTGCCCTTACCATGACTGTCTTTCCGACGCCCGGAACATCCTCCAATAAGACATGTCCGCCGGAAAGGAGTGCCACGATGCTTAGTTCGGCTATATCCCGTTTTCCGATAATCACCTTTTCAATATTACCCATAACCATTTCCAGTTTTTGATTGACCTGCTTATAAATCATTCTCTACCTCCCGGGATTCACAATATCACTATTGCATCATACCTTCTCTATATCACGAATTTTACATTAAGCTCCAATTAAACCTTACATTGTAAGTTTACTAGATAATCGGTAAACCATAAACGAATTTGTACTAAAAACATTAATGCTGCTTAATGAAAAAGGAATGTTAAACTGTTGATAAGTGAATATGAACCAACGATGACGTCCATTCGTTTAATGAAAATTTCACGTCACGAACTGGACCAAGGATCGGGGAAGCTTTTGAACTTGCATCAAAGACTGTTTATCCTGACTTGGTCAAATACCGATAGGATGCGCCAATAAATCGGCGCATCGCAGTTTGTAGACAAAAGGGAACCGGAATTAAAAAATTTCGAACCCCTAGGGCAATGAAGCCACGCCTCTCTGATTTGTATATTCTTTTTCTGTTTATGCTAAAATGAATGCAATCCACTCATAAGATATAAGAGGTACTGATCATGTATAAAAAATTCTTCATTTTGATCTTCGCAGCCGCCCTTCTTTTAGGGCTTATTAAGACCGTTATGGATATGTAGCAAAAAAGCCCGATTCCTGACTTATCCAGGAATCGGGCTTTTTTCATTTTCGTTTAACCTCTCCATTCAGTTTCCCCATTTTCGGGATAAGGACAAAAAACAAACAAACGACCAAAAGTGCCAAAACGATGCCAAGCAATACCGTCAGGTCAAAATTAAGGGAAGGCTCTGTTTTTTCTTCGCTTCTCGTTCGAACGCCGACCTCCGAGAATAATCCAAGCTGATCTGCTTTTGAAGCGATGGTATTATTTTGATTCCCCGTTACCGGAGACAGAAACAATGAGTCCTCCACCGAGTCAATGACATCATATTTCCCTCTTTCAAAAGTGAGGTCCTTTTGTTCTTCAGGCAGTTTCCGCTTCTGCTCCAACAATCCTTCTTCATGGAAATACTCCGTTTGAATATCAATATCGTTTTCTTGATATTCATTGGGCTCCACCATGGGTTCATCTTCCGCCCCGCCATGAGGTGCATGGCTAAAAAACAGGATGAGCAAGACAGGCATTACGTATTTATTCCACTTCATGGGCCATTGCTCTTCTTTCTGTAAGACGCTTCACTATATATGGAATGATCGTTGCAATAAGCGTCAGCACAATCAAGATGATACTAGCCGGAATGAATGCCGACTGATTTCCGAATTGTATGGACATATATACATCTGCAACCGGATGGTCTACATTGAAATTAGGCATGATTAAATCCAATAATGGAATGGTAAAGAAACTGATCAAGCCAATCACCAGGATAGCACCTACGAACGGCCCAATCGAGAAGGCAAGCCGGGTAAACGCTGAACAGAAGAATAAAAGCAGGACGGTGAAAACGGTCCATTTAATCTCCTGCATATCTCCCAGTGGATAGATCTTCAAACCATACATGCTGATGATTAAACCTACGATCAGATTCAATAAGGCAAACAAGGCTGCATGCACCATCATTGGAATGGTTTCATAGTGATGCAGGAAGAAACCGATCAATAACCCAGAAATAAGTATGATCACCAACATGACGATCGGTGGGATATTAACCTTTTCCTGATGCAGGACTTCCCCGCTGATTTGTACAGGATTTGCTAAATATTCGTACACATACCCGTTCTCCTGATCATCGACTAGAGTGTTATTCAAGACACTATAGACGTCCGTCTTTATTTTTACGGTCGAGTCTACATTTTGGGACCAATTATCATTAAGCTGATCGGCCCTTTCCTGTACGGATCCAACTTTCGCTTGCAGGTCTGCTGTATCCTTCGTGACCGTGTCCTGCCGTTCCGCTACAGAATTGACAAGCTCGGAAATGAAGCCGACAGTTGTTGCCGTATTGTCTTGAAGTGATACAAACATTTCTCCATCAAGGTTAACTGGCGGTTCGGCCTCCATTTCAGGAACTTCCATTTGATCTGACAAATTGGCAGACACTTCTTGAGCCTTGCCGGTAATTGCCGCTAATTCAGCTAAAGTAGCTTTCTGCCCCGTTTCAACGTTAGCATCATATTCTTTCATATAACCCATAATGGAATCTGAGAACATCCCGAAGTTCTCATTGACTCCTGCTAAACTGGCTTTAACGAGCTTCGCTTCTTCATCTACGTTTCCGGAAACCCCATTTTTCAAGTTTTCCAATTCTTTTATATTGGCTGCAAATACCTTTTCTACATTTGCTTCCGTGACTCTTTCAGCCAATTCACCGTAAGATGAGAGTGAACCGTAATAGGCAAGAAGGGTAGTTGAATCCCGATTCGTGATAGGGTTTTCAAAGGCCTTCACCAGCACCGCTCGCCTTTCTCCCCCCACCTTTTCAAGAAGTGACTGTTCGAGAGCCTTGATTTCTGCGATGGCCTCGTCGATTGTCATGCTTTGGATGTCCTGTAATTTTTGAATATCTTCCTGTGACTTTTTCCATTGGTCACCTAAATCCTTGTAATTCGTGCCGAGTTCATTATAATCAGCTTGTAATTGCGTAAACTGCGCCAGCAGTTCATTATATGAATCTACCAGTGTATTAAACTCCGTGATCACTTGATTATAATTTCCCGTTCTGCCGTTTACCGTTCCGCTGAGATTATTGATTTCAGCTTGGAGTTCCGCTGCAAGGATGTTGATTTGTTCAGCAGTTCCTTCACTTCCTTCTGCCGGCACCAAACTTTCAAGTGCCGTGTTAATCCCAGTGATTTGATCCAGCAGTACCTGCAGTGACAGTTCATCAATCGGATCCTTCTTTTCAGGTGCGGCAACCGATTCACCATTTTCCGTTTCCGTTTCAATATCTTCTATAGGCTTCGTACCTTCACCAATAACCTCCCCATCACCAGAGCTGCTTGCAAGATTCCCTCTTTGCGCAAGCAACGTAGACTGAAGGTTATCAAGACCCGCCTCTTCCGATTGTTTCAATTGTTCAATCGAGCTTTGTTGATCTTGAGTGATTTTCGTAATCTGTTCTACTTGTTTATCCTTCATGCTTGTTGAAAATTGTTCCAATTCATTACTGCTGGAATCGAGTTTCTGCTGCATGATCCCAACATTCTCACTAATGCCTTGATCATTAAGACTGTATTTCGTATTCATCCCTTGCTGAATCTCAGGTATTGTTTGGTCACCCTCATTCAGCACCTTGTCATATGATTGTACACTCTCCTTGACAAGCTGCTGATTTTGGGCAGAGGTTTTCTCAAAAAGGATACTTTGAGCTTTTTGATATTCCTCAAAAGAAACAACATCTTTCACAAAGGAAGCCATTTGAGTCTTCGTGCTCCCTATTTCATCCATTGTTTCATTACTTGTTTTGCCAGCATCCTTCGTCTCGGCAAAGACTCCTTCAAGCATGTCCTTATGCTGCTTGATTTCCCCGGCAAGGCTTTCCGAGCTTGGAGTATAAAACTCATACATCGTGTTTTGAAAAGCGATTTCTTTAGCAAGGACATTATCGAACTTCTTACGGATGTCCTCGACTGATTGGGAAACATAACTCCAATACTGTGTTGAAATATGCTTATTCATTTTGCTCTTTGTCTTCTCTAATTCCTTTTGTACCTTTTCCATGTTCTCTGCATTCAAACTAGGTTGTACCTTGTACTTTATCCCTGCCTTGATAGGCTGTTCATCATCGAATGTATAAATATTCTCTGAAAAATCGGATGGAAAATATATGACTGCATCATACTTTTCATTTGCAAGTCCACTTTCCGCCGTACTCCTATTTACCACAAACCACTCATATTCAGAATCCTTGTCCAGTGTAGTAACAAGCTCTGAGCCCATATAAATGGGATTATTGTTAAATTCAGTGCCATTATCTTCGTTTACAATGGCGATTTCACGAGAAGCCGTTTCTGTCTTTTTCATTGGATTTTGGCCAATATAAGAAAAAAACAAGATTGGCAGCGCTAAGATCACCAGTATTTTACCGATTAACAGCATCGGTTTTATTTTTTCAGACACTCTCTTGCACTCTCCTTCTTTCTTCACTTAGTGGAATTTGGATTTTACTCTCCTGGCCATTGAGCACAAAGTATCCGTAACCCGGCTGTATTTCTTCTTCTTTTCTTGAATAAGAGAGGGTATACAAGCTTTGGTCCGATTTTTTAAGAAGCAAAACAGCCTGTCTGACTTGTTTCAGTTCGGTTGTTAACGAATCATATCCCTTGGTGAAGTCGTTGGCATTTCCAGCGACAATCATACTAAACCCAAGATGGCTGTATTGTTTCATCAAACCGCTGATCCTATCCTGAATCCTGCCGTCGATCGTTTGTTGGATCCTTGAAATGCTATCTATGATAAACATGATCCTTGGGAATTCCAGTTGCTTCATCGGTTTCATTTCCAATGCCGCTAGATAACTTCGTTCACGTTCTTCAAATATTCCAGTGATATGATCGAGCCATTCGGTTATCTGATCTTTTGTTTCTACATAGCGCACCTTCTCCTCTATGGCATAAGAAGATAGGCCACGATCAACTCCGTCAAACAAACCAATTTCCCCAATTGTCTCTGAAAGCAATGATTCCAAGAGCACTTTAAGAACATTCGTTTTCCCTTTACGTGACTGCCCTACAACAAGCAGGAATGGATTGGAATTCAACTCCAAGAAAACAGGTGTAACGCTTTCCTCTGAAAGTCCGATTGGAATGGAATCCTTCTTAATGGCTTGTGAGCAGTAACTCTTGAAGCTGCTGGAATCAAGACGTGCCGGTAACATCCGAATCGCCGGCGGTTTGGCCATTTCCTTATATTTAACCTTATGCTCTGCCACGGCCTGTTTCATTTCTTCCAAAACGGCTATATCATCCGCTCCATCAGCTGGAAGATAAACCTGCATGAGATAGGTTTGGTCTTTCTTCACTAACGCCCTTCCCGGTACAGGTTCATTTTCATAAGGGGTTCTTCCCAAAACCGAATATTGTTCCGAACTGTCCATTAAGTAATGGACGACCTTCGTCTTAAGACTATTCATTAACGGCTGGCGAATCGCATTGATTCTCGTTGCCGTTAAAATCATGAATATTCCAAGTGATTGTCCATCACGTGCAAACTGAACGAATTGCGCTTCCTGGTCCTGCATCTCATCCTTCACTAAGTCAAAATTGTCGACCACAATATAAATAATCGGCAATTTATCTTCCACTAATGCATTATAAAGCTTTATGTTACTAAGCTCCTTTTCTGAAAAAAGCTGCTTACGCCTTTCCATCTCCGCCTTCATGAATAACATGAATTTTTCGATTTTCCTTAGTTCATCGAACCTAAAGTATTCCCCAGTATGAGGCAGCTGGCGCATTGGCAGTAAAGCGCTATTCCCGAAATCGAAAATATAATAATGCAATTCCTCAGGACTGAATTGATCTGCAAAACTAAAGAGAAGTGTCAATACGGTGGTTGACTTGCCGTACCCGGAAGAACCAAAAACCCCAACATTCCCATCTTCAATCCAGTTATAGACATAATTTGTCTGGCTCTGCAATTCGGGCTCATCCTTCATTCCCAGGTGGATTTGATTCCTCGTCAGGCTTCTTTCAGCATTTCTCGATAACCGATCTGAAAGAGGAGGCAGCCATGGGCTTGCCAACTTCTTAATCTCCATTTCTTCCTGTGTCGCCACAATTTGATCCGCCACGGCTTCAATTTCACTAATCTTTTCTTTCCTCTTATTAGTTGTTTGTTCCGTTACGTTTGAGATTTGAACAAGACCAAGGTCTGTGACAAGTGCCACTTCATCCTCAGATCCAACCGTATCCTCTAAGTATGGTGCACCGCTCCACGCAGACTGGAACAATTCATAAACCTCGTTATTACCTACCTGCAAATATCCCCGTCCGGTGACAGTAATATTTGCCGCATCGCTATTTTTAAGAATTTCCTTACTATCATTGGCATCTTGCACTTTCAAGGAAATTTTAAAGCGGGCATTGCTCCAAATCTGGTTATCAATAACACCGCCCGGCTTTTGTGTAGCAAGAATTAAATGAACTCCCAAGCTCCGTCCAATTCGCGCCGTACTCACTAATTCGCGGATGAAATCGGGTTCTTCGTTTTTAAGTTCCGCAAACTCATCTGATATCAAAAATAAATGCGGTAACGGTTCATCCGCTTTGCCTTCTTTGTATAAATCCGTGTAATCGTTGATATGATTGACTTCGTATCGATCAAACATGCGCTGGCGTTTCTTCAATTCGCTATTGATGGAGGCTAGTGCCCTGGCACTGAAGTTCTTGCTCCCCTCAATATTCGTAATGACTCCCAGCAGATGCGGAATCTGCCTGAATGGCTGTGCCATTCCCCCGCCTTTATAATCAATGAGCAAAAAGGCAACTTCATGCGGATGATAATGAACGGCTAATGAAAGGATGTAGGTTTGCAGTAATTCACTTTTCCCCGATCCTGTCGTTCCAGCAACCAAACCATGGGGGCCATGCGCCTTTTCATGTAAATTCAATTCAACCCTATCCGTTTTCCCTTTCAATCCAATCGGAACAGCCAAGGATTTAGAAGACTGATTGGTCCGCCAGTTTTGGCTGATAGGCAGATCTTCCACTTCTCGAGCTTTCAATAATTCCAAAAATGATACCGTTTCTGGTATGGAATTATTCATGCCTTTTTGATGATCAAGTGAACGCAGCGTACGTGCAAAACGCTCATTCCCTTCTTTTGAATGTGCATCAAGTGTAAATGGAGTATGAACGGCCTTCGTTTGCTGGATGAGAATCTCACCCTCAAAATCATTGATATACTTCACTAGCGTATGGACATTTTCCGTCAAACTCTCTTTTGCATCCGCTGCAAAAATCGTCGAGATACCTAAATCGTCTGTTTTACCTTCTAAATATTCCAATATGACATGCTCCGCAATTAAATTACGATCCGTGACAATAAAGACAAAGTGGGGAGTGAATCTCACTTTCCCTTTATTTTCATCCAAATCTCTTTCCCTCAAAAGCTGATAAATCGAGGTCAGAAGCTGGTCACGTGACTGCTCATTATATATAAAGCCTTTTGCATAGGCATGCGGCAATTGAAAATGAGGCAGCCATTTCATCCATTCCCATTCCTGGTAATCCTTCTCCGGAAAAATGGCCACAAAACGAACATCATGATAACTATGAAAAAAGGCCAGTTGCCCAATCAGTTGCTGCAGCTCCCGTTTAACAATCGATTCCTTTCCGACCAGGCCCATCGATCCGCTTGATAAATCGATCGATAACGGAAGATCATCCAGGTTTTTGTATACATCCACAAGTTCCTGCGACTGCTCAAGTAAATCATCTATATCCCGATTGGACATATCACTGCTATTTACCGACACCTGATAACTTGATGGTATGGTCGCCGTTCCAATCTTAAAGTGCAGAGCATCTTCACTTTCCAAAGTTCGCTCCCATATACGGTCGCTAATACTGTCAGTCAGCAGCTTCATCCTTTCAAATGAAGGGTAATGATAGAACAGCACATTCTTTTGTTTTTCAGACAGCTCTTGCAGTTCTTCCCTCTTCTGCTCTAAATACCTTGTATATACACGTTGACGTTTTTCTTCTCTGAGTTTTTGCTTCTTTTTGTCTTTAAAGTATTGTACCGTCGAGGTAACTAAAGTCGTTGTGAACATAACAATCGATATGATGATGAAAATGCCCCGAGGCTGAATGACCGTGATGACCCCCATGACGATTAGCATCATTAAAGGCGGCATAAGGATCAGCCATAACCCTCTATTATTATCTTCCGATTCTTGGCTCGGAAAAGATATCGTCACTTTCTCGTCCGGCAATTCGTAGATCATCCTTGGTGTCCGGCGATATTGTGGATAGTTTTTTTTCATTTCAGAGATTGGCTTCTTCATTTTAGCTAAAGATGTTTCATAGCTCTCGGCACTATGAATCATCAATAAGTCGCCTTCAATCAACCTTAGCACCATATTCGGCCAGCAAATGAGATCACCATTTTGAATGGGAACAGCTTTCGTTACTCTTTCACCATTCAGGAATATCCCGCTATTTTCCTTTGGCATGAGTAGCCACTGCCCTTTATGAAGCACAAAGGAAGCCCCATTGCCGGAAACAGATCCTTCTTTACGGATAGTCGCTCCTGCCTGGGCCGATAAAGTGATTTCTTTCAAGTTGCCTATATAATAGAGGCTCTCTTCCAATTCTCCAGCCGTATAAAAAATCTCGACCTTTTCTTCTCCTTCGTGAAAGGTGAAGCTCTGGAATGGCTTTACATCACCAAGCTTCATGTCCTCTCTAAACACCTCATATCCATCAAGTCCTTCAGATTTATTCAGCTTGATAGGACCATGTTCAAAGGGAATGGAATATATGGTGATCGTATCCTGCTTTGATGGCCCAATCGTAATTGGACCGTTATGATTTACCTTGATCGTATAGGATTGGTAGTTTCCCTTAGAATAAATCCATAATAAACTCATTAAATCTCACCTCCGCAAAAGGCCCATTGCTCACTCTTTGCTTTTCTCTTTTTCTTCAGATGATTTATTGGAGGAATCCTTACTTCCCTCTTTCTCACCAGAAGCAGGTTCTTTTTCCGCTTCTTCTTTTACAGCAGGCTTTGCTTCCGTTTCGCCTTTGTCCTCTAAATTCGACTCTGTTGAAGGCTGGTTCTCATCTTGCTGTTCCTCCAATTGCTCTTTCAATTCCTTTAGTTCCTTTTCATATTGGGATAACTCCGTATCGACTTCTTTAATTTGCGTTTCCTTTTCTTCCCCGGAAAGGTTATCATCCAACTTAATCTGTTCTTTCAGATTTACGAGTCCATACATAATCAATTCACGATCCTCCATGATCCTCGCCAAATCGATCGCGTCCTCACTCATGCCCCTGCCTATATAAATCCAATATAAAAGATACTGACTATCAGTCTGCAAAGTGATTGCATTTTCTACATTCTTCTTTCTGACATCATCCAACGGTTCATAAGCGACGTAAGACTTCGCCAGTTCATATTGAACGACATAAGGCATTTTTTTCGGATCGTAGTTCTCCAACCGGTCAATGACTTCACTGTATTTTTGTTTTAAAAAGCTTTCACCGCTTTCCACATATGCCTCCTGCTTAGGTTGGGAGAAGAATAATGTGTAAATCGTAAACAACAGCAGCGGCACTAGAACTATCACCGTACCCCAAAGTGTATAACGGCCCGTTTTCCATTTCTTTTCGGGGATATGCACAAATGCTTTTTCTTCCTTCTCTAAATCTTCTATCCGATTTTGAATGACCGTGGAAAGTTCATCCCAAGTCCCCGTCGCCAATATGCTTTGTGATTCGCTCGATAGTTTCAGGGTTTTATGGTAAAGCAGATACTCTTCGAATGTATACTGCCCATCCACAAGCGCTGAAATCGTTGCCTTCGTTTCTTTAAATAGCTCATCCTGTTTATGCTCATAAGGAGGCAAACTGTCTTTTACGCCATAATGCAGGAAATATGGGGCCAAGCTTGAATCAAAAACGATATTTTCCGGACAAACGACAAGTTGCAGGCGACTCAATTCATGATTCCTGATTTTCTTCAAGATTTGATAAGACGATAACCATCTACTCAATGGATTTTTATCTTTAGCTTTTGAAAAAACAAAAAAAGAGGCTGGTGGATTTACTCTGATCTGCACCTCGTCCTCTGTCACTTCTATATGTTTCTGGAGAGCATCATCCGCTTCATGAATAAGCTGTAATTCCAGTGGGTCTTGCATCGATAATTTTGCCCGTTGGAAAACGAACAAATGCCCATTATCACCCTTCATCATTGCAGCTTCTGTTTTTTTCTCCAGATATGAGGATTTTTTCTCATCCATTTTATGTAACTCCTTTACCCCTGCTAAAGGGCTTTAGACTTTTTTCCTATAAAGAGTCCACACTGATCCATTAGAGGATCTCTAGGCGGTCCCCCGTCGTAATTCCGCTATCAAGCAGGGTTTCATAACCTGAACATACGAACTCCTTATTCTGGACCCGCACCCAATAGCCTTCTTTAGGTGCACTGGCAATATCCTTTACCTGCCATATGATTTCCACAACCTTTTTGATGGAGCGGTAATTCGACACTTGCAAATCAAATACTTCCCCTGTATACCTGTTTAAATCGATCGTTAGTTGAATATATATGTAAACCACCTCTTTAATGCAAAAAAGCACCACGATCTTCATAAAGAGTCGCGGCGCTTTTTCCTAGAAATTTCTTTATTTCATTGACCTAATGATTATCCGCGAATTTGACTAGCAATCTGATTATCTGTGTCTTCAAGGATTTGAGCTGATTTATTCAATTGTTGAGAAACTTCATTCAACAAGCGAGCCATATCCATGAATGAAGGCTTTAATTCTTCGTACTGGCCTACGAAAGCCTCACTGGAAGAACCTTCCCAAATACCAGTTAAATGATCTCTCATTCTATCTAAACGACCAATCATATCCGTTACTTGTTGGCTCTCATTATCATATTGTCTGGCTACATCTTTCAGTTCTGAAGGTGTTACGCGAATTTGTGACATAGAAAAAAACTCCTCCTTTTATCTTATATAGTACATTTTAATAGAACCATACATTTTCTGCCATATAAATAACCGCAAAGTCGAAAAATGGTAAATTATGATTATGCAAAAAAACCTAAATATGGCATTACGAAAGTCTATGTACCTGTTTTTCCATATTTCCAAACCCATTTTTTAAATAATTTTAAACATTTTACTTTTTTATGGTAAAAAAAGTTCCTTATACCCAATATTTCCGAGCCATAACCCAATAATATGGTTTTCATCATAATAATAGTGACTTTAGACTTTCTTTTTAATCAAACGTTTGATTAAAGTTTGAAGGCCACTATAATAATTCGGCCTGACTCCGATCTATTTATTCAACAGAAACAGGGCATATCTATTCCCAATGGTTCTGGGAAAAGAAACAGCCTTTATAATTAATACATGATTCAATGTCATATAACCCGTTCCAAGAAATGTTTCACAAACCGAGCACTTTCCACATTCGTACAGACGCGGATTCTTGATTCGCCATCCTTTTGACCGATTGTCCTGCCTGTTTCTTCACCCTCGGTCACCACCTTGACGTTCATCCATTCTGCACTCACAAAACTTGAATCAATCGCAACCCCGACTGCAAGCGGATCATGAAGGGCGCAACCGCCCAAACCTGGATGGGAGTTTTCATATGCTTTCATATAATAATCGGTCATTTCCGCTAAAAATTCGGCGCTTTCCTTACCAGTGGCACGCCAATCATCAAGCTTCGATTTCAAAAGATATGTTTGCAGCGTCACATCAAGCCCCACTAGGGTGATTGGCAGTCCTGAAGCAAATACCTGATGTGCTGCTTCAGGATCTGATATTATGTTCGCTTCAGCATAAGGGGTTACATTTCCTGGTACGTTTACGGCACCGCCCATAATAACGACCTCTTTTACTAAGGACATGGTCATTGGGGCCTTTTTAATCGCCAATGCGATGTTAGTCAGTGGTCCAACTGCAATAATCGTGATTTCATGCGGTCGGCTTTGCACCTGATCGATAATGAAATCCACTGCATTTCCTTGTGATGCTTTGATGGTTGGTTCAAACCGAAGGGTATTTCCTAACCCGTCTTCCCCATGTACATGCTTGGGATACCTCTTCTTCCTTCCGCGTACCAAAGTTTGGTCAGCACCTTCAAAAACCGGAATGCGCCTATTTAATTTCTCCAAAACGGCAAGCGTATTGCGGGTCGATTCAACAACGGGCACGTTACCAAAGCAAGTGGTAAATCCGAGCACTTCCAATTCAGGGGAATTTAAAGCATATGCCATCGCCAGGGCATCATCAATCCCAGTATCTACATCAAATATGATTGGTTTCAATATTTCCACACCTTCCAAAACACTTTTTAATCTCTTTCATATGTATAAAGAATCACTGTTTTCCAACTGAATTTTAACATTCAACGATAGACACTTCCACAGAAAGTTAGGAATAATCATAATTTGCAAACAAATGACAATGCCAGCTGGTTCTTGTATCTACCAGTAAAAATAGTTGACCACCCATAAATATCAATGATATAAAAAGTGAAAAGAGAAGTTGTACATTAGTAGTGACCTAACTCCTTTTCAACTTGTTCGATGCAATTACTTCTACTCCAAAGGTAGTTATGAATACATGCGTTACGAATATGATATCCAAGGTGGAAAAAGGATGAAAATGTTTAAATTGATTGAAGATGATCCTTCTGCGTATAAAAAAGGAACAAAATTCTTTTTAATATCACATTCAGAATTCATTGGCGTGAAAAGTTATGTATTATTGGCTGAAGATATGAAAGGAAAGATTGAAGTAACTGAAGAGGAATTGATGAATAAATTCGTTTCCATCCATTGATCCCAAGCGGCTAAACTTAAAAAAGAGGGAATTCCATTTCTGAAATTCCCTCTTCTTTCTTATTTTAAGTCTTCAATCGAATCAATATCGACGTAATCAGGTACGACCAGACCAAGCTTTGTTCCTTTTAAGTTTGGTCCAAGGTCAACAATTTCATCTTTGTACTTATTATAGTATTCAAGATGTGTTCCCGGGAGCCATGCGGCCACCATGGCGTCCGCACTTCCGTTTGCTACGCCGGCAAACATCGGCCCCACTTCAACCTGACTTAATGTTACATCATAGCCATTCTGCTCCAGCACTTTGCTAATCACATTGGTACTGGCAATTTCAGTGTCCCAGGCAACATAAACCAGTTTGATCTTTTCACCATTTCCTGATTGTGCTCCTTGGGTCCATTTGGACACTTTGTCCTGATTTTTCTTTATCCAATCTTCTGCTGCTTCTGAAGGAGACATCCCATCAGCAACCTTGACCATTACATCTTCCATATCTTTTGTTTCCCAGTAGAATTGATCAAGAATTTTATAGGCACCTGGTGCATCCTGTTCAAGTCCTTTTCTGGCAATGGAATTGATGTTTTCAGCCTTGCCGAAGGATCCATTCGGATCTTCGAGATATTTCAAGTCATATGTCGAGAACATCCAATGTGGTGACCAGCCAGTAACGACGATTGGTTCTTCTTTATCAATCGCTTTTTTCAATTCTGCAACCATTGCTGCCGATGACCCTTCAACCACGTTCCAGTCATCCAGCTTATAATCATCAATAGCCGTTTTAGTCAACTTCATTATTCCTGCTCCAGGTTCAATTCCGATGATTTCATAATTGGCTTTGGCAGCAAGACTGTTTTGATCCCCGTCCACTGCTTTTTCTTTTGTAAAAGTACTGAATAGTGCAGTACCCACAACAAGTAAAGCCAAAATCGTAAAAATGATTTTCCTGCTTACGATATGCTCGTAAGCTGGTTTACGAAGGTTTTGCGTGATACGATCGAGTATGATTGCAATGATTACGATGGATAATCCTGCTTCAAATCCTTGCCCCACATTAATTTGGCTGACAGCCCGGTAGACATCCGCCCCAAGTCCTGGTGCTCCAACCAAAGAGGCTGTAACAACCATGGATAGTGCCAGCATGATGCTTTGGTTAACTCCTGCCATAATCGTTGGAGTAGCCAATGGTATTTGTACTTTGAATAACTTTTGGCTGCTGGTTGAACCAAATGCATCAGATGCCTCTATCAAATCATTAGGCACTTCCTGAATCCCAAGATTGGTCATTCGGATTGTTGGTGCGATCGCGAAAATGAATGACGCGATGATTCCAGGCACCACCCCTATTCCAAAGAATAAAATCGAAGGAATCAAATAAACGAAGGCAGGCATCGTTTGCATGAAATCCAAGATTGGGGTTACGATATTGCGCACGGTTTTATTTTGGGCACACCATATTCCGATCGGTATTCCGATCAATATGGTGAGGAATCCTGACAAAATAACGATCGCCAGTGTTTGGATGCTTGATTCCCAATAACCAAGATTATCAATCAATAGTAAGCTGATTAATGTAAATAATCCTAATGTCCATTTGCTTGTATAGGTAACCAGAAGGGTCAGGACGATGATTAAAATGATAGAAGGTCCTGCACTCATTACATCGACCAAGATATTCAATAAACCCTCAATCACATTTGTTATAAATGTAAATAATCCAGCAAATACAATGGTAATCCAATCCACTAAAGAATCGACCCATGCTCCTAGTGGGATTTTCGGCATATTCATTGAATTATTCACTCTCCATTTCATTCAAGGAATCTTTATTTCCGGCCAAAGCACCGATAACGGCACCGCGAAGAAGAATTCCTTTAATTCTGTTCTGATCATCGATGACTGAGATTGGCAAGCTTGAAGTCGCCATCACATCCATGAGGTTTCCAAGTAATTCATCCTCTTTTACAGTTGGGATATCGGTTGTCATCACTTCAGAAATCGATTGGTTATTACTCATTGCCTGACGTGCCTGTTCAGCAGTCACCGCCCCCAATAACTTCTGCTTCCTATCCACAACGAAAATGCTGGAATACCCTTGTTTGCGCATGATTTCCAAGGCAACCCTCGGGCCTCTGTCCACCGCAATCTTCTCTGGGCGTATCATCACATGAGACGCTGTCAATACTTTTGATAGATCAACATCTTCCACAAACTTCTCGACGAATTCATTGGCTGGATTCATCATGATTTGTTCAGGGGTACCCAATTGAATTACACTTCCATCTTTCATAAGGGCAATTCTATCCCCGATCCTTAATGCTTCATCAAGATCATGGGTAATGAAAATGATCGTTTTTTTGTACTGATCTTGTATTTGAATCAGTTCATCCTGCATATCCTTACGAATCAATGGATCAAGGGCACTGAAGGCTTCATCCATCAGTAGGATATCCGTATCACTGGCGAGTGCCCGGGCTAACCCAACCCTTTGCTGCATACCGCCGCTAAGCTGTGATGGCATCTGATTTTCGTAGCCTTTCAATCCAACGGCCTCAAGAGCCTTCATCGCATTTTCATGACGTTTTGCCGGATCCACTTTTTGAATTTCGAGCCCGAATTCAGCGTTTTCCAATATCGTTTTATGCGGAAATAAAGCAAAGTTCTGAAAGACCATGCTTATTTTCTTTTGTCTGACTTCCCTTAACCGGGCAGCATTCATCTTCACGATATCTTCATCATCAATTAAGATTTCACCCAAAGTGGGATCGATCAAACGATTGAACATGCGGATCAAAGTGGATTTCCCGCTACCTGATAGGCCCATGATGACAAAAATCTCGCCGGGATAAATCTCGAAATTAACATTATTCACTCCGACCGTTTGTCCCGTTTCTTTCAAGATTTCTTTTTTCGTTTTGCCTTGCTTCAATAAGTCTGTTGCTGCTTTTGGAGATTTGCCAAAAATTTTCGAGACATTTCTGACTTCTACATACGGCTTCATCAAGTCACCTCATTCTAATAGTTGCCCATATGATATTCAGTTTTGCTGAATTCCCCCGTTTTATGCGAGTGATGATTATTAATGCACAAGTACCTTGAAATAACCGAAAATCTACCCCATTACTTTTACGGAAGTGACACTTATTCAGTGCACAGGGCATAACGTGCATAGAAAAATAATCTATATTTATTATTCCCAAGAAGTACTTCTTTACTTGGATTATATTATGTGTGATAAATTGAGCATTTCAAGTAGGAAAAAAAGAGGTGCAATCACAACTGAGGAAACAAGCAGGCACAACATATACCAACTGTAATATAAACGATTCCACTTAGAGTTTTGTCCAGATGGACTTACGACTACCCTCTAATGTATTTCATTTCCTTAACCAGGTGGAATGGTACTTGCAGTGCAGTATAACACCAAAACGCATAGAAATATGATTATGGGATTCCCAATGTGTCTTATTGGAGCTAGCAGGGAAAAGAGATGCAATACAACTGAGGAAACTAACAGGCACAGCATATACCAACTGAAATATAATGGTTTTTTATTTTAGGGTTTTGTTCAGTCCCAGCACACGGAATGAACCGCTATCCCTAAAGTACTTCATTACCTTAACAAAGAATGAATATAAATTCAAATGATGTGGGGCGGAATTGTTGTGTATATACGTTAAGATGGTGCACCATATGAAAGTGGCACCATCCCTCTATAAACATTGACTTAGCAACGGTTTAAGCAATAACCGGGGCATCGAAACATTTTTTCAGACCCACGATTTATCATTTTTTTTAAATGGGAAATAATCTTACAATCGAATACTCTTCGAGGACAAAACCAGAAGTACAAAAAGACGATATATGGCTACTTAGTTATAGATTGACTTCTTTCAATTAATCCATTCATAGAGCCTCTTTGGCTGTACAAGTTTTCAATGTTGCAAAAGATATTAAAAAAAATACAGCCCATCACCAACATGTATTTTTACTAAACCGGTGTGACCAATCGCTACACCTCTATTGCCTAACTGTTCATTATCAAGATTTTATTTTCAATCATTTTTTGTTATTTTAAAATATTTTTTATGAGGTTGTCCGGCAGATAACAACCGTATTCCCCCAAATGATATCCTAACATCCCTAGAGTTCTTGTTAAACAAAATCCTAATCTGCCCCTTTAGATTAAAAAAACTATTAATCTTTATCTTTTTACAATCTGATAAACCAATAAAATATTATCCACTGAAGAATGAGCCCATTCAATTATATTCGTAAATGCATATTATGAGCTTACACCAACAATGGGAGTATTAGCTTTATTAGATGACGCTTTGCTATTTGGTAAATCGTTCTTTCTAAGAATTGGAATAATGGTGAGCGATAAATAATGATTACACTCATACACTTCAAACAACCGTTCTGTTAAGCTAAGTAACCTTTATCCTCTTTATAGAAAAATAATAAGAAGTCTTAATGTTTGTATACTCGGTTTGTATACAAGCCTACGTAATTCCCGTCAATAAAATCGTAAGTTTCTGATTTTTCAAGTAAAAATGCATTCATACAGGAATAGATAATTTCTATGAAGCACCCACCAAATAAAATTTTTATTCTCTAGAATGATTTCTGATTGTATAAAACTTTTTAAGAAAAGCTAAAAATCACGCTCCACATTTTAAAGAATGGTGAGCGTAACTTGTAATACGGCGGTCTTACCACAGGAGGATTGATGAAGATGTATCCATTAAAAAGAGAAAAAATAGAATCGAACTCTTTTTTTGAAATAGACAAAAGCTTTACTCCCATCCCTTTTACTTGTAAATCATGTGGGGAAACCTATGATGAATCTCTTATGAAAATAGAATTGAATGTATGTCCGAAATGCCAATATCACTACCCCGTTACAGCTTATGACCGCATTTCAATGCTTACAGATAGTAGTTCTTTTTCGGAATTCAATAAAAGTTTAATTTCCGTTGACCCGTTGAACTTCCCTGAATATACAGATAAATTAATTTCTGATAAGAATAAGACTGCATTAAATGATGCGGTTATTACTGGGGAAGCTTCCATAGGTGGCTATCCGGTTGTGATTGGTGTCATGGATTCTCGTTTCCGTATGGGAAGCATGGGATCAGCAGTCGGTGAAAAAATCACAAGAGCCATTGAGAAGTCATTAAAAACACGAAAACCATTTATATTGTTTTCAGCAAGCGGCGGAGCTCGCATGCAAGAAGGAATTCTTAGTCTCATGCAGATGGCAAAAACAAGTGTTGCTTTAGAACAACTAAACTACGAAAAAATTCTTTTCGTATCCGTTTTAACCAATCCTACAACGGGTGGAGTTTCTGCTAGTTTCGCTTCATTAGGTGATATCAATATTGCCGAACCACAAGCTTTAATTGGCTTTGCAGGAAGACGCATAATTGAACAGACTATAAGAGAAGAACTTCCAGAGAATTTTCAAACCTCTGAATTTTTATTGGAACATGGGCAACTGGATATGGTTGTAAATAGGAATGAATTAAAACAATCATTAACAACCATTTTAAAAATCCATCATCTCAATTTCAGGGAGTGTTTTAAACGATGAATTTGCAAGAATTAAAACAACTGGAAAATCAAATTGCTGAACTGAAAGAGGTGTCTACAAAGCATAATCTTGACCTTAACGAAGTATTAAAAAATCTTGAGCAAAAAGTCAATGAAATCAAAATTCATCTTAATGAAAATATGGAAGTTTGGGATAAAATTCAACTATCTAGAATTCAACAACGCCCAACTACTTTAGATTATATCCACCATATTTTTGAAGACTTTATTGAACTTCATGGTGACAGACTTTATGGGGAAGACCCTGCATTAGTTTCAGGAATAGCTACCTTCGAAGGAATGCCTATAACTGTTTTAGGAAATCAAAAAGGTCAAAATACAAAAGACAATATCTATCGTCGTTTTGGCATGTCGCAACCTGAAGGCTACAGAAAAGCCATAAGAATTATGCAACAAGCCAATAAGTTCAATCGCCCCATCGTAACATTTATTAACACGCCAGGGGCCTTCCCAGGACGTGAGGCTGAAGAACGTGGACAATCTCAAGCTATCGCCCACAATCTTCGTGAAATGGCTAGTTTTGGAGTACCAATCATCTGCTTTGTAGTTGGTGAAGGTGGGAGTGGTGGTGCGTTGGCTCTAGGGATTGGTAATCGAATCTACATGCTAGAAAACACATTTTATTCGGTTATTTCACCTGAAGGAGCAGCAGCAGTGTTATGGAAGGATGCCACACAAGCAAAACGAGCAGCTGAAGTATTGAAAATTACGGCTAAGGACTTGATGGAACTAGGGGTGATTGATGAGGTCATCAAAGAACCTGTTGGTGGAGCACATATTGACACCCCACTTCAATCGCAATTTATCAAAGAAACATTACGAAAGGCATTACAAGAACTTGGTCAATTAGATAAAGGCATTCTACGTCAACAGCGTTTTGATAAGTTTCGCAAAATTGGTGAGTATATGGAAGAAAGGAAATTTAATTAAGTATATTAACCATTATTTTCCAACGTGTTCATAGACCATTTCATATAGTCGATAGACTTAACAATACCTTCATATATCTTATAAGACAAAATATATTATCAATGTCTTTCCTCCCCAATTAACCTGAATTATTATATATCCTATTGTTACAATATTCATGGCCATGCCAAGTAACCCTCCAAACCCTTTTGGAAGGGCTTATCTCTGTTTTACAAAACGGTTAATTAATCTATATCAAGGTAAGTTCCTTTCCTATTAAACAAAGCATAAATTCAATGAACCTCTCCAACTTTATCGAACGACTTCACGTTTTAATTCTTCTGTATATGTTTTAAATGTTTATCCCTTTTCCTCCATAAAAAAATCCCCTCCAGGTAGATTATTAAGGACATCTTGTCACTCTACTTGTAGGGGGATAATGGGATAATACTTCTTAAAAAAGGAATATCCCTAAAATGAAATTGATATAGTGCGTATTGATTCAATCATCTCCAACTGTTACTTCGGCTTAATCAACTGACCGATGATCATTTTTTCATCACTTCAAATTATTGTTTGTTTTGTTTCTTGGCGGTAAGAAACCTTGTCATTTAAAGGCTTCTAACGATCCTAACAAAGAAAGTTGTATTTTTTAATAATTAATCCAAATAAATTATTAAAAGAAGTCTCATGTCTATTTTGCATTCCTATGTTCATCAAAATCAATTTTGCAATCCTTTAGCGGAACTACTTTTGTTTTCTTAATGAACTTATATCCAAGCCACATTACCAGAAAGAATGGAATGCCAAGATAGGCAGCGAACACACTGGCCCAGTTAATTTCATCGCCAATGAAGGCCTGATAGTTTTGCGCCGATAAAACGAAAAAGCAAAGAGCAAAGGAAAATATCGGTCCAAAAGGAAACCACTTTGACTTATAGGGAAGATCGTCCAGTGAATACCCTTGAGCAATATAGGCTTTTCTAAACCGATAATGGCTCGCCGCTATTCCCAGCCAAAATATAAATCCAGTGACTCCAACAGCATTCATAAGCCAAATATAAATAACTCCATCACCGAAAACGGAAGCAAAAAATGCCAGCATCCCTACAAGTGAAGTGACTGCCAGTCCCCAAATGGGAACGCCGCGCTTGTTAAGCTTCCCAAAAATACGCGGTGCCAGCCCTTCTTTTGCCATTGAGTACAACATTCGGCTCGTCACGTAAAGACTCGAATTTCCAGCGGATAATACAGCTGTCAAAATGATGGCATTCATCACGGAAGCAGCGAATGCCAGTCCCACTTTTTCAAACACCATCGTAAATGGGCTAACCATGATCGTGTGTCCTTGCAGACTGCCATTCGTATAAGGAACGATCAGTCCAATAACAAGTATGGCTAGGATGTAAAAGAGGAATATCCTCCAGAAAATGCTGCGAACTGCACGAGGTACATTTTTTGCCGGGTTTTCACTTTCACCGGCTGCAACACCGACTATTTCTGTACCTTGAAAAGAAAATCCAGCAGCAATGAAAATACCCAATGTAGCCAAAAAACCACCGGCAAACGGAGCGTCACCAACTGTGAAGTTTTTAAAACCAATCGCCTCTCCGTTCATGATTCCAAATATCATCAATATTCCGACTACTATAAAAATGATGATGGTTGCCACTTTAATGAGGGAAAACCAATATTCCCCTTCGCCATACCCTTTAACGGATACGTAATTCAATAAGAATATTAAAACTAAAAACAATGAACTCCATAAAAAAGACGAGCTGTCAGGAAACCAAAACTTCATTACCATCGTTGCGGCAGATAGTTCCGCGGCAAGTGTCATCGCCCAAGTGAACCAATAGTTCCAACCAAGCGCAAACCCTAATGCCGGGTCGATGAAACGCGTAGCATAGGTACTGAAAGCTCCGCTGACTGGCATAAATGATGCCAGTTCACCTAGGCTTGTCATAATAAAATAAACCATTATGCCAATTACTGTGTAAGCGACCAAAGCACCGCCAGGTCCTGCAGAGTGAATGGCCGGCCCGCTTCCGAGAAACAGCCCTGTACCAATTGCACCGCCTAGCGATATCATCGTAAGGTGGCGCGCTTTCAGCTTCCTTTGTAAAGTATTTGACGGCTGGTTTTTTTCATTTATGACAGGTGGTTGCAATTGCCGATTTTCCAAATTAGATTCCCCTCCAAAAATGCATTTTTAATCTAGCACGAATAGGTAAAGCCAATCATTCCATCAATGGTCATTTCCTGCATTTATTACTATTTCAAGGTCATTTTCTCTAAAGCTGAGACCTTTTTGGATTTCTGGGATCTATGTAGCATTTACATAACGATGTTAGGCTTAAAACCCAAAGGGCTATAAGCCTAACTTTCATTCGGATATTCCGCACTTCATATTATGTTGTAGGTAAACTCCTATGAATAAATGAATTCCAATCGATTTGATGTAACCAGCTAGCCGTTGCTTCAATATCTTTAGAAAAGATACGATCTTGTGTAATGCTTGGAATGAGCTTTCTTGCTTCCGTATAAAACTCTTTTGTAAACGGAGCCATCTTTTCTGTTCCGCGGTATTCCACCGCCTGTAAGGCACAAATGAGCTCAATCGCCAAAACGCGGCGTACGTTCTGAATGATTTGATGTGCGTGTCGGGACCCAATCGTTCCCATGCTTACATGATCTTCCTGGTTCGCTGAAGATGGAATGGAATCAACACTTGCAGGATGGGCGAGTGTTTTATTCTCAGAAACTAGTGAAGCGGCACAATATTGCATGATCATCGCTCCCGACTGCAAGCCAGGTGACGGACTTAAGAATGGCGGTAAATCATTCAGCTGAGGATTGACGAGTCGCTCAATGCGGCGCTCTGAAATGTTCGCAAGCTCTGCAACAGCGATTTTCATGAAGTCCATCGCAAATGCAATCGGCTGGCCATGGAAGTTACCCCCTGAAATAACCTTTTCCCCATCGTCAAAAATAAGCGGATTATCCGTCGCTGCATTCATTTCAATTTCCAGTTTTTCTTTTACATAATCAAGTGTTTGCCATGATGCCCCATGCACTTGCGGAATGCAGCGGAGCGAATAAGCATCCTGTACCCGCAGTTCCCCTTGCTTCGTGATGAGCTGGCTGCCGCTGATCATGCGACGAATCCGTTCCGCGACCTCTGTTTGCTGGCGGTAGCCTCGTGCTAGATGAACATCGGCATCAAAGGCATCTTCTATGCCGCGTAAACCTTCTAACGTCAGTGAAGCGATCGCTTCAGTTTGATGTGCCAGCTGTTCGGCTTCAATGTAATTGACGAGGCCCATCCCAGTCATGGCCTGTGTTCCATTTATTAATGCAAGACCTTCTTTTGCTTTAAGAGTCAGAGGAAGAATGCCTTCCTTCGATAAAGCTATGATGGCCTCCATTCGCTCTCCTTTATAAAACACTTCCCCTTCTCCCATCAATACTAGCGCCAAATGGGAAAGCGGCGCCAAGTCCCCGCTTGCTCCAAGAGATCCTTGCTGAGGGATGACCGGATGGATATGGGCATTCAAAAGATCGATCAAACGTTCAATGACGACAGGACGCACACCGGAAAACCCTTTTAATAGCGCATTGGCACGGAGAAGGACCATAGCTCTCGAAACGACCTCAGGAAACGGCTCCCCGACTCCGCAAGCATGGGAATGAATCAAATTCCACTGTAGCTGCTCTGCGTCCTCTGCATCAATCAATACATCGCTGAATTTTCCAAAACCTGTTGTGATGCCATAGATGACTTTCTTTTGCTTCACGATATTTTCAACCGCTTCCCGGCTCTTTTCAACTTTCTTGACACTCTCGGCAGAAGCCGTGACAAATGCCTCCCCATATAACACTTTTTTTGCTTCTTCAATCGTTAAAGTTTGGCCCGTTAACATAATCATTTCCTGCACCCCTATTCTTTTTTTAAACAAACAAAAGGAGGCCGTATTGACAGACTTATCCAGTCTTTCAATACAGCCCCCTATTTCACTAAATAACTATAGGCTTTTAATTATTTAAATGTGGTTAATTCCCAAGCCAACGGCTTCATGTTCAAATCCCCGAACCGGTGCTCCAATCGTTCCATACACGGCTACAGCAATCCATTCACCTTCGTCCCCGTTTTTAAACGGCCTGCCCCGAACGATGGCAAACCGAAGTCCCGCAGTCCTCAAAAGACCGCCAAGCTCAACCTGGCCGCGTGTCACTCCTTGGAGTGCTTCGATGATCGCATGATACAGCGCATGCATTTCACGATACATATCGGGATTGACTAATCCAAGTCTTTTCGCTGATGTCTCAATGGCCGCAACTATTTTCTGCAGCTCCATTGAACCGACTTTACCTTTTCCATAAAGCCAATCCATCCGCTTAAGGTCATTCGTCAATATGACTTCTTCTTCTTCGTTCGCAAACGCGTACATGATTGCATGGCGCCCGATTCTTCTGTCGAATTCCTTTGTCATGCAGGTACCTCTTTTACAATTTTCTAAATACACTAATAACTAAATATTATTGTAAGCGGATACAAGCCGTTCGGTCAATATATTTTTTAAAATAGTTCTTTTAGGGGATGATTCATCACTCCCGAGAGCCGCTTTCTGTTCGTACAGTTCTCATCAAAATTCTTTGAAAACTGCAAAAAAACCCATCCTCATAAACGTCCTGAAAACGGGCTTTTTTTTCTGCAACTTTTCTGTACTTCTTTAAATGTTTTTCACGAGTAAATAGATAAAATACGGCGCTCCTAAAATTGAAACGATAATCCCCACTGGCAATTCCATCGGGGCCATGATGACCCTACCTAAAGTATCGGCAGATAACAGCAATAAGGAACCTAGGATTGCAGTAAGCGGAAGTAGTTTTGCATGTCTTGCCCCCACTAATCTCCTGGCTATATGCGGTGCAATCAGGCCTAAAAACGTAATGCCTCCGCCCACCGAAACGCATACACCTGCCAAGGCGACTGAAATCAGCAATAAAAGCCTGCGTTCCTTTTCTACCTGTACACCAACTCCAATGGCAATCGAGTCACCCAAGCGCAAAACATCCAATACTTTGGATTTATAAATCGCTAAAGGTATCAATACGATCAACCACGGTAATAACGCCCATACAAAAGTCCAATTCGTCCCCCAGATCGTCCCGGATAACCAGATTAATGCCTTCATGAAATTGTTCGGTTCCATTTTCATCTGGAAGATGACCAGACCTGCACCGAATGCTGCATTGATTCCTATGCCTACCAATAATAATCTCGCAGGCGTCACCTTCCCTTTTTTCCAAGATAGTGCATAAATTAAAAAAGCGGCAAGGAAAGAACCCACTAAAGCAGTGAAAGGCATGATGAATACCGATGACCAACCCTTGAAAAATGCAGTGCCCTGGAAGAAGAACATATATAGTACAACTGTGAACCCTGCTCCTGCATTGATGCCAAGGATCCCAGGGTCAGCTAAGGGATTCTGTGAGATGCCTTGCAGAATGGCCCCTGATATGGCAATTCCCATTCCAACTAGAATAGCTAAAACGATTCTTGGTAAACGAAATTCCAAAATCGTCAATTCGTTTTGAGCAGTGCCATTTCCCGATAATGTCGTTATGACGTCAATCAATGGAATCTTAATGTAGCCTGCATTAATGCTAATGAAAAAGACTATGACGGTTAAAACGCCAGTTAATAAAAGCAGCTTCTTAAACATTCCCTCTTTTGGGTCTGAATGCTTGGGCATCATAATCCCCTCCCTTCCTTACGTGCTAAATAAAGGAAAAAGGGGACGCCGATAATGGCCGTTATGGCTCCGACAGGCGTCTCGAATGGGGCATTCACCATACGCCCGACGATATCGGCCACAATCAATAGCACACCACCCAAAATTGCAGAACATGGAATGATCAGCCGATAATCATTACCTACCAAAAACCTTGTAATGTGGGGAATGACCAAGCCTATGAATCCTATCATTCCCGCTATCGATACCGCAGCTCCCGTCAGCAGCAATACCACAATCGTTCCCATTAGTTTCACTATGCCTGTATTTTGACCAAGACCTTTTGCCACTTCTTCACCTAGGCTGAGAATGGAAATAGAACGGGAAAGGGCCAAGGCTAATAATAGCCCGGCCAATATAAATGGAAGTGTAAATAAAACATGCTGCGGCTGCACACTTGAAACTCCCCCGGCAAACCAATAGCTTATATCCTTTGAAATATTGAATTTAATCCCGACAGCCGTAGAAAGTGAGCTAAGCAAGGATGTAATGGCCGAGCCGGCCAACGCGAGCTTTACTGGTGTAATGCCGCCTCTGGAAAACGATGTAATCCCGAAAACTAATGCAGCTCCTAAACCTGCCCCTACAAAAGAGAACATCATTAAACCTAGGTAAGTAACACCTGGTATAGCCACGAGAGCAATTGCAATTAAAAATGAAGACCCCGCCGTTACACCCATTATCGAAGGTGATGCCAATGGATTTCTTGTCATTCCCTGCATGATCGCTCCTGAAACAGCTAAAGCAGCTCCTACACATATTGCGGCGACCGCACGCGGAAACCTTAATTGCCGAATGATCGTATGAGCCGGATTATCTTCATCGAAATGAAATAATGCGTTATAAACATCACGATAGCTCAAATCGGCAGCCCCAAAGTTAATCGAAGCCACGACCGAAATGAGCAATAACCCAATACCTACTATTATTAGTATCAAACTTACTAATCTATTTTTATATGTATTTAGTGGTATCTTATTTATTTCCGTTTTTGAATTCATCTTAACAGCTACTCTCTCCAAAGTGAAAATGCAAAAATAACGATTGACAATGAGTGGTTTCTATATTTAAATTAATTGAAATCGATAATCATTATCATTCACAGTATATTCTATCATATCCTTAGGAGGATTCAAATGTATAAAGTTATGAGCACGAAAAAAATGTTGCAGGCGATGGGCGCAGGATTATTAGCACTTTCATTAGCTGCCTGCGGTGACGAAGAAGCGACGGATAGTCAATCTTCGACAAATAAAACAGATCAAACCTCAGCTAAAGACCAACAAGAAGAAGCCAAAACAAGAACCTTAACGGATGCAATGGGGAATAAGGTAGTTGTCCCAGCTAATCCGAAACGTGTCATCGCTACATATCTTGAAGATAATCTTGTCACTCTCGGGATAAAGCCTGTCGCTCAATGGAGTGTAAAAGATGGGGCAAGTATACAGGGGTATTTACAAGACGAACTTGATGGAATCCCTACCATTCCACACGACCTTCCATTTGAAGCTGTTCAAAAAATGGAACCAGACTTAATCATCATGGACTCTGCAAGTATGGTTGAAGGCGGAAAGTATGAGCAATATAATAAAACCGCACCTACATATGTAATCGGTACCGAGGTAAACAATGACTGGCGTGATGAACTTAAGCGCGTTGGAGAAGTATTCGGCAAAGAAGAGGCCGCTAAGAAAGCTTTAGAAAAGTATGATGCTAAGGCTGCAAAAGCAAAAGAAACACTAAAAAAAGAAACGGATAATCCTTCTGTGGCAGCTATTTGGCTAGTAGGCGGCAAATTCTTCGTTGTAAGTGAAACGCTTTCCAGCGGAGCTGTAATGTACGGAGATTTAGGCTTGAAAGTTCCCGCTGTGGTAAAAGAGATATCCGCTAGTGCAACTGGGAACTGGAGTGCCATTTCATTAGAGAAGTTAGTGGAATTGGATGCCGATCACCTTTTCTTGATCAATAGTGATGAATCAACTGGCTCTAAAGCCTTGAATGAGTCTTTATGGAAAAGCATACCAGCTGTAAAATCCGGAAATGTTCATGAATTTTCTGCTGATGAAAGCTGGTTATACACTGGTGCAATCGCTAATGAACAAATCATTGATAATGTTTTAAAAAGTTTAGTGAAATAATAATAAAAGGCTATCACAGGCAGTGATGGCCTTTGCCTGTTTCCTCATGGGGGACCTATTTTGAATCATGTTTGATGAAATCAAGGAAAAAAGAGGATATATCATGTCTACTGTTATCAAGCGTTTCTTACATTATTATAAACCTTATAAAAGGCTATTCATTATTGATTTTTCATGTGCAGTTTTAATTGCCGTTTTAGAGTTGGTCTTTCCCCTGGCAGTAAACCGAATAATAGACGATCTATTACCAACCAACAATTGGAAATACATAATAATAGCATGCGTAGCTCTTCTTGCCATCTACTTATTGAGTACTCTATTAAACTTCATCGTTTCTTACTACGGACATAAACTTGGTATAAACATCGAAACGGACCTTAGGGAAAATCTATTCTCCAAGCTGCAAAAGCAATCCTTTAAATTTTTCGACAATAATAAAACAGGGCATTTAGTATCCAGGATGACGAATGATTTAATGGATATCGGGGAAATCGCCCACCATGGTCCAGAGGATTTATTCATAGCGTTCATGACCATTTT
Source organism: Peribacillus sp. NPDC055009 (assembly GCF_053608705.1). Classification (NCBI taxonomy): domain Bacteria; kingdom Bacillati; phylum Bacillota; class Bacilli; order Caryophanales; family Bacillaceae; genus Peribacillus; species Peribacillus sp. NPDC055009. Next base: position 39,023 of record NZ_JBSGVZ010000022.1, read on the forward strand.
TGGCGCCTTCTTCGTCATGTTCCAAATTAATTGGCAATTAGCCATTATCGTATTTACGGTTGTTCCCTTTTTAATAGTCTTATCCGTTTATTTCAGCCGTAAAATGACAAGGGCTTTTAAAAGGATGTTCGGTGATATCGCGAATTATAATGCCCGTATCGAAAATAATATTAGCGGCATCCGCGTTGTCCAATCCTTTACTAAAGAAGCTCATGAAATTCAGCTATTCAATCGCAGCAATTCAGAATTTCGCCTGACAAAACTCCTTGCTTATAAAATCATGGCGTGGAGTACGTCGATGAACTTCATTCTCATGAAATTGGTCGCCTTAACCGTGCTGGGCTGCGGGGCTTGGTATGTCATCCATGGAAAAATGACTTATGGGGAATTCGTGGCATTCATCATGCTTTCCAATATCTTCATAGCACCAATCAAACAAATCAGCTCGATTTTGGAAACCTTGCCCAAGGGTTATGCAGGGTTTAAAAGATACCTGGAATTGGTTGATATGTTCCCGGATATCCATGATGTCAAGGACGCAATCGAAGTTGATTCCGTAAAAGGTGATGTAGTTTTTGAGAATGTTTCTTTTGGCTATGAAGCGGACAGAACGATACTGAAAGATATCTCTTTTTCTGTTACGGCAGGTAACACGATAGCATTGGTAGGTGCTTCAGGTGGTGGTAAAACAACATTATGCAGCTTGCTGCCCCGCTTCTACGATATCCAGTCAGGCAGTATTAAAATTGATGGCATTGATATCAGGGACTACAAATTGACTTCATTAAGAAAACATATCGGTATCGTACAACAAGATGTTTTTTTATTTGATGGAACGATTAGGGATAACATCATGTACGGCAATACCGAGGCAACCGAAGCCCAATTGAACCAAGCCATCGAAGATGCTCAATTAAATGACTTGATCGAACAATTGCCAGAAGGCTTGGAAACGTTGATTGGAGAACGTGGAGTGAAATTATCGGGAGGACAAAAGCAGCGTGTCTCGATTGCTCGTATATTCCTGAAGAACCCACCGATATTAATCCTTGATGAAGCCACTTCCGCTCTAGACACCGAGACCGAAAAAGCAGTTCAGAAAGCATTGGAGCGACTCTCGATAAATCGGACTACACTTGTCATTGCACATAGATTAGCGACAATTAAACATGCCGATCGCATCATCGTTGTACAAAATGGGGAAATCATCGAACAAGGTGCCCATGATAATTTGCTCCATCAAGACGGAGCATATAAAAATCTGATCCTTGCCCAAACTGTGTAGAATAGAGCTTGGCTAAAAGAATGCCATAAACGAGAAAAAAGGCCTCCCAACATTATTGGGAGGCCTTAAACTTTATGGGAAATGCACATTCATTCATTCGTTTTCAATGCTTCATAAATTGCAGTTACAACACTTCCATAGCTTCCTGTTGTGAAGAGGTCGCCAAAAAACTGATTGGAATTGGCTACAGGGTTAACGAGCGGAGAGTGCTTTTTATTTGTTAGTAACACAATCCCTAAATCCATTTCCGGATCAATGATCGTGACCGTCCCAGTCCATCCAGTATGACCGTAGGCACTGTCGCTCGCATAAGGGCTGAACATCCATTCCATGCTAGCATCGCCATTTCGTCTCCACCCAAGCCCATATGTAGGATTCATCTCGGAAGGTGCGACGAATTCATCGATGGTTTCTTGATCAAACAACATATGTTTACCGTATCCCCCGCCATTCAGCATCACCTGCAGAAGGACTGCCATATCTTCCGTATTGGAGAAAAGACCGGCATGCCCTGAAACGCCTCCCATTGAATAAAATGCTTTTTCATCATGTACTTCCCCTTGAAGTGTGTATGTGCGAATGTTAGGGAAGTCTATCACGCCATCACGGGTGTTGCCAAGCAATTCAGTTGCGGCAAAATCCTTTGGCTTAAAGCCCTTTTGAAGAGGATTGAACTTAGTATTTTTCAACCCAAGCGGCTTGTACAATTCATGTTCAACATACGCATCAAGCTGCTTACCCGTTATTTCTTCAACAATGGCACCAAGCAGCATATAATCGACATCACTGTAGACATTCTGTGTTCCAGGTACATATGTGAGCGGTGTTTTTGAGATGAACTCGATGGTTTTATCCCGCTCCTGGGAATAAAGTTCTTTAGAAACCTTTGGATTATGGTATTGGGGATCGGGTCTGAACCCTGCTGTATGATGAAGAACATCAATAATCCTCAGATTGTCCTTTCCTTTGATTACATCCTTCTCCGTGTCTTTGAATTCAGGAATGTACTGCTGGACTCTTGCCTGGATATTTAGCTTGCCTTCGCTGACTAATTTTTGAATGGCAAAATTGGTTGCATACATCTTCGTGTTTGAAGCAAGGTCAAACAACGTGTCATTTTCCATCTTCTGAAACTTCTTAAGAGGCGTATGTTCATTAAACTTCTGTTTGTACCCGTAGCTTTCATTTTTAACGATTTTCCCGTCCTTTATGACAATCAGGGCAGCACCGGGGAAACCGGCTGCCACTTCCATTTCAATAAGCTGATCCACTTTTTCCAGCTTTTCAGACGAAAAGCCCGCTTCTTCCGGTTTTTTTGCTTTCTTTAATATTGGATACTGGCTTGCAGTCTCCTTACTCACAGCGGCTTCATGATTTGGATTTTCATTAGCAAAAGACACGGATGGTGCTAGTAAGGAAAGTGCCAGAATTGAACTAATTGTGCAGCTTGTCCATATATTCATCATTTTCCACCCCTTTGAAATCACTTTAGAAAATAAAGAGCAACTTTACCGAAAGATAATAATCTCATCCATTCCGTTCTTTTTTCACCAGGATTCACAATCCGATAAAGTGTTAATCGTGTATGTTCCGGGTTGCGATTGGGATATCTTATTCTCAAGTTGATAAATGCGACATTTCCCAAAATCAGTTAATATTTACAAATAATTCTCAATTTTCAGTATATGTTATTTCGAGCATCATTTCAATTTGATATTGATATTTTTAAAATTATATTTCAAATCGTGAGCATAAGTCATCCACAGTTCAAAGAAGAAAAACCAATGTTTATTAAAGCTCACTATTATCAATGAGTCATTTGGATAAATCGCTGATATCCATTTCGCCTCTACTTTGCGAAGTATAAATTAATGGCAAATACGGCTAATGGCTTTTTAACTTCATTGCATAAGAAACATAGAAGATATTAATACTATTTGAGAAATAAAGGGATTTCAGCTGCTATCTGAGACAAGTTTAGGGTGATGAAAATGTGGAAAACGATTGTTTCCTACCTTCCAGAATGGCAGGTTTTTATACAGGCTTCCATTGTGTTTGTTATTCCGTATCTAATCAGCAAATTGTTTAATTTGCTTCGCACCTCAAAGGATGAGTGATGATGATGAAAGAGTGGATATCAAAGATTGGTAAAAAAGGTAAGGGTAACGAAAAAGACAAACAAGAAGAATATACCTCCCAAGAACCCACACATCAGTTTACAGATAAACTTAATTTTAATCTTGAATGTGTTAAGCAAGAAATTGGCCATAATTGGGATGTGCATTTTCGGGAATTTAATCTAGGGCGAACCGGTATACGGTCAGTTATCATTTTTGTGGATGGACTATCGGATAAAGATCTCATTGATCAGCATATCATGCCATCATTGATGGTTGATTTTTCAGCAGAATATAAACAGAACCTCCCCTACCTCAAGGGAAGCATTTCAAATGAATTCATAAAAAATGAAGTGTTATCCATTAGTGAAATAGAAGCTGTCCGTTCCATTAAAGAGTTAGCATCTAAAGTACTAACAGGTTCTACCGCCCTTTTAATTGATGGATCATTGGATGCGCTGATCCTAGGAACTACAAAACATAAAACAAGGGCGATCGAGGAACCGGTATCAGAGGCATTAGTCAGAGGTCCCCGTGTCGGCTTCACTGAATCATTGAGTGATAATACATCCTTTTTAAGGTGCAGTGGTGAAATTGAGAATTTATCGTTAGTAAAATTCCAAGTAGGAAAGCGTTCAAAAAAAGATTTGGTTGTCGCTTACATAAAAGATATTGTTGATCCCGAATTGGTGCAAGAGGTGGAAAATCGAATTAAGAAAATTGATATTGATAGTGTGCCGGAATCAGGTTATGTAGAGCAACTTATCGAAGATAATTACCTTAGTCCTTTTCCGCAGGTACAGAATACAGAGCGTCCTGATCGGGTGATCGCTGCTTTGATGGAAGGTCGAGTGGCCATCTTGTTAGATGGGACGCCATTCGCTTTGATCGTTCCGGTTACATTGAGCATGATGTTGCAATCACCGGAAGATTATTATGAAAGGTGGATTCCTGGCACATTCATTCGTATGCTTCGTTACCTCGCAGCTATTCTGGCTCTTTTTACACCGTCTTTGTATATAGCTTTTATCTCATTTCATTCAGGGTTGATTCCGACCAAGCTGGCCATCTCCATTATCGGAACCAGGTCCGGGGTTCCTTTTCCGGCACTTATCGAAGCATTATTCATGGAAATGGCCATCGAAATTTTGAGGGAAGCAGGACTGCGATTGCCTAAGCCAATCGGTCCCGCAATGGGAATTGTCGGCGGTTTAATCATTGGGGAAGCTGCTGTACAGGCAGGGATCGTTAGCCCTGTTTTGGTCATTGTAGTAGCCTTAACTGCCATTTCATCATTTTCCATTCCGCACTATAGTATTGGGATTACATTACGGATTCTGCGTTTTCCAGCTATGATTTGTGCTGCTACATTTGGATTATACGGGGTCATTCTCTTTTTTCTTTTAATGGTCAGTCATTTAGTGAAATTAAAAAGCTTTGGTGTGCCTTACTTGAGTCCAGCCGTTCCTTATCGCTTAAGTGAGTGGAAAGACCTGATAGTGCGAATGCCACTTATGATGATGAAACGCCGTCCAAAGATGATGCATACAAAAAACCCCATACGTAAAGGATAACCTATCGGTGAAAGGGTGGTTAAAGAATGATTCTCAGTCCGAAAGACAAAATTACAACTCCACAAGCAGCTGTCATTGTCATCAACTTCATACTCGGCACAGGATTACTCACCCTACCCAGATCATCTACGGAAAAGGTACAAACACCAGATGTATGGATAAGCGTTATTTTAGGCGGATTCATCACTATAACCGCAGGGCTGATCATGGTCAAATTAAGCCAACAGTTTCCCGAAAAGACCTTCTATCAATACATCAATGAAATTGTAGGAAAATGGCTGGGTGGGTTACTAAGTTTAGTTGTAATATGTTACTTTCTTACAACTTCCAGTTTTCAGCTCCGTGCAATGGCGGAAGTAATAAGGTATTTACTTCTGGAGGGTACGCCTACTTGGGCAATCATCATGATTTTCATGTGGGTAGGTCTTTATCTCATCATCGGCGGCATTAACCCGATGGCCCGTCTTTTTGAAATTATTTTACCTTTGACAGTTATCCTTTTTTTGGTTGTTACCTTTATGAGCTTTAAAATATTCGAGATCGATAATCTGCGTCCGGTATTAGGAGAAGGAATCGTCCCTGTACTAAAAGGAGTAAAAACAACGGCTCTCGCTTTTTCAGGGCCTGAAATAATGCTGCTGCTTATTCCATTTATGAATTCACCAAAAAAAGCCGTAAAAGCCCTCCTTGTTGGAGTTTCCATTCCATTGATTTTTTACGTGATAACGGTCGTAATGGTTATCGGGGCATTATCTATTGATGGAGTGGTCATGAGAACATGGCCGACACTTGATCTTATCCGAAGTTTTGAAGTCGCCGGGTTGATCTTTGAACGGTTTGAATCTTTATTGCTCGTTGTCTGGATCATGCAAATATTCGCCACATTTACGATAACATTTTTTGCAGCCGCTTTAGGGCTGGCTCAAATTACGAAAAAAAGCATTCACCCATTCATGTTTGGTTTGCTTCCGATTCTCTACATCCTTGCCATGATTCCGAAAAATATCAATGACCTATTTAAGCAAGGAGATTTCGTCGGCAATATCGCAATGTTTTTATTTGGTTTACTCCCCCTTCTACTGCTTATCATCTCAAAAATAAAGGGAGGGAAAAAATATGAAACAATCACATAGCAATACGCGCCCCCTCTACATTTCCCTCTCCGTTCTTTTGTTCTTATCCCTTACAGGATGTTGGAGCAGTCATGAAATTGAAGAGCAAAGTTTAGGTATAGGTTTGGCATTCGATAAGGCCAAGCAGTCCACCATCGAGAAAAAGTTAAACGAACAAGGGGGGGGTTATTCAAAAAGGAACCTGATTACTGCAACCTATCAATTCATCACTCCACAGGTAGCGAGTTCGACAACGAAACAATCCGGACCACAACAAAAATCTTATGTTAATGTTTCTGAAACTGGAGACTCCATGCATCAAATGGTTCGTGAATTATCACTGAGAAGTGAACAACCCGTAACCGCGCACCATATGAAAGTGGTTGTTATCGGTGAAAACCTTGCAAGATCGTATAAGTTGGAACAATTACTTGATCAAAATCTACGGGAAAGTGAGCTTAGGCCAAGCTGCCTTGTGCTCATCAGTAAAGGAAGAGCAAGCAAAACACTGGAAACAAAGAAGGCAGGAGAAATTCCAGCGTTCCGTCTGGCTGGCATTGTAGAAAATGCATATCGAACAACGAGGATTTTGCCCCCCATGTCGCATATTAAAGTAGAAAGCAAGATCAAATCAGGGTCTAGTTTTCTGATGCAAAAAGTTCTATCAGCAGATGGGCAAGTCAAATTTGCCGGAGCTGCCGTAATCAATGGAAAGACGCACAAAATGACTGGTACTTTAAATGAAGAGGAACTGGAGGGCGTAACATGGATAACAGGTAAGGGAAAAGGCGGTGTAGTGAAAAGCTTTGATAAAGAAACCGGTGAGCCGATTGTATATGAAATAGAGACCATGAAAAGCAGTATCATACCACGTGTTAAAGGAGACAGCATCTCTTTTGATGTAAACATTGAATCAGTGGGGAGACTATCTGAAAACTGGGTAGTTTCAGGAGATACTTTTAAAAATGAATTTCTAAAAAAAGCAGAAAAATCATCAGAAAAAGAAGTGAAACGCTTGGTGGGGAATGTTTTAGAAAAAATGCAAAAAGAATACAAAACGGACGTTGCCGGCTTCGGAAATCGATTGAGAATTGAGCACCCAAAAGTATGGAATAGGGTCAAAAAGGATTGGGACCAAACATTTAGTGAAGCTCCAATCAACTACGATGTAAAATTAACTCTTAATGATTATGGAACAACAGGAGGATCAAAGAAGTGAAAAAATGTTGGAAATGAAAACTATTTCTTGAACATTATAAAGGCTATTAAATGGGATCCATTGGAATACATATACGATGAGCATGAAAAGGCCCCCCACAGTAAACTGTGGGGGGCCTTTAACTTTATAGTCACTCAAGGTCCTGCATAAAACCTTAACCCTGCACCAAGCGAGGACATCTCCTATTTATATACCACTCAATTGAACATAGCATCTTTCATCTTGATATATTCAATTGAAGAAATCAAAGCCTATATACATGAATGATCTGTTGTGTTTTAACCTAATTTTTTCGTTCAACATATCTTATTAGCTTAATTCCACTTTAGTAATTTCAGATAAATGATCCCCACTTAAAATCGAGCCTTCGTCTGCAACAACATATTCAATAACAGTCGGGCTTATGGTTCGAATATAAACAAAAGCCGAATCATCCACATGCTCAATTCGAAGCTTTTTCCTCTGTGCCTGCTTAATATCAAGCTGGTTGGTACTAGCTTCCGGCAGGCTTGTGTAATAAATTTCAAAATCTTCTTCTGACGCATCAATGAAAAGATGCCATTTGTTATACTCTTCTTCTTGATCAATCATTGTTTTTAATTTACCTTTTCTCCCGATGCCAAGAAAATACTTGAACTTTGATTCACCATTCACCATATCGCGGTCAATAACTTTTATACTTCCGCCTTTTCTGCTTTGTACAAGTCCAAAGGCAACGCCCGTTTTTCCTGTAGGAGCTGTTAATATATCTCGGTTAACCACTCTGTTTCTCTCTTCTTGCTTTAAATAAGCGCCTTCTGTCCCCAGTGGCGGGAGAATCTCAAAAAGATCATTAGATACTTCTCCCCAGTTTTGAGTGCTCTGCACTTCCCTTTCAATCCATTTATTAAATAGATTCATGACGACCGGGGATTTACTTGAATTACCCGCAAGCAGGATATTCACTTTATTAATTCTACTGTGTTCTGACCGGGCAAAAGCGCGCCTTAATGACTCAAAGAAATTTTTAATGCCTTTTTCAATTCTTTCCTCAATCAGTTGTTCCATTTCATCTTGATCGATCAAAAGTTCCACATTGAGTTTTGCGTGACCTGCTTTGTCAAACAAGTCAGCCCGGATCATGCCTTTTCCAAACTGTTCTTCATACCGTTCATGCCTTTCCCAAAGCGGCCTTAATTTTTCTACCAATTGTTTCGTATTTAAATAGGATTCTTGTGACTCATTTATCAGCGTTTCACTTCCGGGAAATTTCACACATTCTGCTGGGAGAGTAAAAGGAATGTTTAGCTCACGCATTGTTCTTTGGTTGTTTTTAAACACTTGGAACGCCAAAAGCTCTAGCATGTTCTCCCCACCTAAATAACGGTCCCCTCCCGCTGCAAAATGCTCGATGACATAATCATACCTGCTTTCTTTCAAGCCCGCTTCACGCCAAATCCCAAAATCAAAATCTGTCGTTCCTCCACCAAAATCAAACACGCCATAGTACGTTTTTTCATCCTCTTCAGGTTCAAACCCGTATTCCTGTAACGCACAAACGGCATAGGCAGCAGGTTCACTCGCCCCAGCGGTGACACGAAACTTTTTCATTAATTCTTCATCCTGCTGAATCGGCATAGGAAGCGTCTTTTTTAACCCACGCTCAAAGCACTTAAGAATTTTTTCCCTTACCTCTTTTTCATACGTCACCGGGAAAGATAAGGTGTAGTCCAGGTAAATTCCATTGTTCTGGTTATTGATATACAATCCGAGGTAGTAGGCATATAATTCAATTGGATTGATTTCCTGATCGGTTAAGTCCAAAAAGGAACGCAGTACAACGGCATACCCCCTCTTGTCCTTTAATCGGAGTTCGTTATTCTTTTCCCCAGCCCACTGCTTTAGATTATTCAATATGGAATAGTAATGGTCACTCTTTCCATTCATCAAGTTGTTAAGGGCATTATGGGAAACCGTCACATCCTGCCACCTTGTATCTGGTCTTCCTTCTTTTTCTTGATAAAGCTCCAGGAAATGTTCTAAATCGATAAATTCGATCACGGTTGGATTTTCATAATGCCAGTCTTGTACTTCCGTGTTAAGGTAGCCAATCCCTATACGCATGGGAAGAGTAAAATCACTTTCTTCTTGATGGACGACCACTGTACTTTTCGTTCCAAAGTCAATACCAACTATGCCGTCCTCCCTAATATCCATTTTAGGGTTTCTGGCCATTATTTCTTCGTTCAGTTTTATCGTTAAAGGTTTTTCAGCAGAGTGGACAGGCCATAAATCCCAATGTCCCCGGTTTGGATCTGTTAACATCTTTTCGTCATATGTATCAATATCAGCTCTTACTTTTTCAGATTTTAAAAGCTTCTCATAAAACGTCTTGGAATCGATAGCGATCGATGGCAATTCTTTTAGAAAACTTTCCTGATCTAAACCCTTTAATTGATACAATTCCAGCAAATAATCATACTCCTTCTGGCGTTCTGCGCTTAATCCGCTTGGAACCAATCGGTTTTCCAGCCAGAGATGGAGAGCCATTCGGTCATTGATTTCAAAGGCATTTTCCGCATTTAAACGGAAAACGGGAACGAAAAATCCTTTTCCCAGCAAATTGTTTTTTTGATTTACTACATCGTAGCTTTGAATGTCGTACCCGTTGGATTTAAACGCTATCGATTTAGAAGAGTTAGCCGTTTGATTGGCAAATATCCTTGAAATGGAAGGATTTTTACTCGCGGAATAATCGTCTAAAGTTAGTATTCTCTTATATACAGGATGATCGGTTGTATTGAAACTTTTCACAGCCTCTTCCCGAGTCATGGCATCACCCTTAAAACCGGAAACGTCCAGATGCTTTTTGTAGTCAAAATCCTCGTCCACTAATTCATAGTATTTTCTATAAGGAAATAAAGCTGCAATGTTGTGATCATATATAATATTCCCGTTATTCATGTAAACCCATCTGGAACGGAGCATCTTTTTAATGTCTTGAAAGAAGCTCGCTTCATCCTTGAAGAGGGTTTCTTCTGCACTCTGATATAAATGGCTGATTAAAGATTTCAATTCTTTATAAGTCATTGAAATGGCAGAGACCGGAACGGTTTGGGAATCAGGTGAGAATAGAACCTGCTCTTCGTTCTTATTCATTAAGTATATGGAACTGTCTATGTTGTTTTTTTCAGCTAAGCTTGTTACGTTCTCATGCGGCTCTTTATCTTCTATCGTTTCTTGTTTTTCAACTTCTTTTAATAATTCTTCTGAAATTGCATCACCAGAATCCAAATAACATATCAGATCACCAATCTTGACTATAGTGTCCTCCGCTACATTCAATTCTTTAAGGGTACCTTCTTTTTCTGAAAAGAGGTCAAATTCGATGCCCTCACAGCTGAATTTGGCTAAGCTTTCGCCAACCGTAATATAATCGCCTGGCTGCTTATACCATTGCATAAGAAGGATTTTTTCAATGCCTTCTTCAATCTCTGGGATAATTATCGATGTCATTGTATTTCTCCTTTAATATCATTCTCTTTTTCGCCTGCTAGATTCTCACAACCGATTTTTTTATGGTTTTACCATTAATGCTTATATAACCCGGCAGCAGGATGTCCGTAATGTTCCCTGATATTTTGCTATTGAGGGCCCTTATGTATAAGTCTTCCCTGAAGACCTCATTCATTTTCACTTGCTGTATTTTATATAAAGGGGTATCGTATGTTTTACCGTATTCTTGAAAGAAATACAGAAAAAGGGCGAGCAAAATCTCTCTTTCCTGCTCTCTTCCTTCCATAATCTCGTTTTTAATAAAATCCCACAAAGATGAAATGTTTTCATATTGCACACCACAAACAATAAATTCCTGCACCGACCCGCCCTTGAAAATTCCTTTTAACGAATTTTTAGTGGTTTCGGATAATTGATGAACAGCTTCGTAAAGTTCTTCCGCTTCCCGATAGTCAGCTCTTCTCTTTTGCAATTCAGTAAAATAGGCTTCCATTTTCTCATTTAGATGGGTAATCTTTATTTGGTACTCACTAATTTCCTCTTTCTTCGACTCAATCTCTTGTTGGAGTCTTGCTATTTCTTTTTCTTTTCCTCTCAGCAGCTCCTTATATTCCCCCATTTGACTAAACGAGGCCGCTTCAGCTATTGCTTTTATCTTTTCAATGACCCTTTCGTCTTGAAGGGAAACCATTAATGACTCAATAAAACCATCATCTAACTCTTTATTCATCTCTTCACTCCTTTCAAAGTGTTAACCAAACCTATTCGCTCTGTATATGTATGAAAAGGTTTTTTTGCCATAGAAAAATCCCCTCCCAGATAGACTGTTAGGAGAATACAACCATAACTTATATTCCAAGAAAGCAGTAGTGAGATTACTTATTTTCAAAAATGCGTATATACCGTATTAATGAAGTATTGATAATATGATGCTTACTATCACTTTTCACAATAAAATACTCACAGTGCTCCATCCTTTTCAAGACTTCTTGTAAAACATCCTCTTTTTTACTGCTCAATCCTTTTTTTATTTTCTCCCACTTAACATCAGCGTCAAGAGTATAACAAACATTGAATTCCTTTAACAGGTTAATCTTCCCCTTAAATGCTTTAGTTTCTTTATCTGTTTTTATTGTTAATATCTAATCCAAATTCAATAATCAACAGTATTAAATCATGTGATTTTTCCTCAATCCGATATACTGTCTCCATAGTACTACTTAATAATATTCGTTATGATCATATTGTTTAAGTGGGTTGAAATAACTAGGGTTAAACAGCCTGTTTACTGGATAAGAAAAGGCCTCCCATCAATAAACTGTGGGAGGACTTCAACTTTAAAGACATTCACATGTTAGATGAGCACCGATGATTACACATGCTCCCCATCCATATACAAACGCGAACAAAAAAAGCCCTTCTCGTTTGAGATGGCCTCTAGTTATGCTGTTCCAGCGCAATCATTTAACTTTTAAATCGCATTGCTTGATGCTAGTGGATTCTTGATTGTTCGCATACATGTTTGTATGGGAGCTTAAACAAATTATCCATAACAGCAGTAACACAATCCTCGCAATAATAATTGACGAACTCTCTACCTTGTTCAAAAAGTGGTGTCATCGTATCTATGTCAGCCCATTTAAAACAGTAAATACACATTTGCCTCATGATATATCACTCCTTTTTCATACAGAAATAATTGGTAATAATCAAAAGAAGAATATGTGCTACCTGTCGACATCATTCATGAAACGATACTCTTTCTTCGTAAGTAACCCAGACCATTAATAGGCACAGCATAGGAATAAACCGCTATCATTTATATACCACTTTACCTGAATATTAAACCACCCCCAAAAACATTATTCGTTGCCGTCGATCTTTTCACCAAGATTCTTTCTCTTTTGGTGGAATTTCACCCAGGATTAAAATTTGCGTTTACTCCGTTTCCTGATTGGAAATAACATAATAAATCTTTTAACTATAAACAGAGTAGGAGTGATATTTTTGAAAAGGCATTCCAAAAAAATCAAACATAAAGCAAAAACTACTTTGAATAAAATAAAGACTAATATTAAGGAAACATTATTTGATATCTCAGACATTCGAGCAACATCTGTACAGCAATTGGCTGATTTTACACAACATCACCCTGATACAAAAGTCACCAAGAAACAAATGCTTGGAATTTCCTATGCCTTCTATAGTTTAGAAACAGAAGGGTATCATTATTATTTAGAAACCAACAAATCCAAAATTTTGCAGTTGGATGGGTATTATAAGAATAAAAAAATGGTATCTTATCGATCATATAGGGATTATTATCATTTAAATACACCATTTAAATTTCCCATCTAAAATTTCGAGTCTAAGTTATTTAAAGGCTTGTACAATTTGAACATTGTTTTACCTCTCAAGAAACTCACTTTCCTTGCAGGAGTCTCACACCAGTTCCAATCAACTTTGTTTTAACATTTAAATGGACCCCTTTTGTTACATAAAAAAAGAGCTGCCAAAGCAGCTCTCTTTTTGAAGGAAGGTACCTTCTCCAATTCATGAACGGTCATTGATAAATGCTTGTCTCTTTTGTCTCTTTCCATCACTGCCAGTTTGTGTGAAAGACCCCTGCTAAATCACGTCGCTCATAGGTATGTGCCCCAAAATAATCACGTTGTGCTTGCAGTAGGTTAGCATTTGAAATGCCTGTACGATAACTATCGTAATAAGTAAGTGAAGAGCCTAAACATGGAAACGAGATGCCAGAATTTATTCCCTCACAGACAACCTTTCGCAATCCTGCCTGGTAATTTGCAACCTTTTCAGCGAAATATGGTGAAATCAATAAATTGGCCAGATTCGGCTGCTCTTGATAGGCTTCGCTAATGACATTTAAAAATTCTGCCCGAATGATGCAGCCGCCGCGGAAAATAAGCGCAATATCCTTTAAAGGCAAGTCCCAGCCGTTAAGTTCAGAACTCATTTTATATTGAGTGAAACCCTGCGCGTATGCACAAATCTTGCCCATATATAATGCTTGCCTAATATAGTCAATCCACTCATTTTTATCTAATTGTTGCTGAACGTTCTCAGGCCCTGTTAGAATGTTTTCTGCATGAACCCGTTCTTCTTTTAAAGCGGAAATGTAGCGAGCAAACAAAGACTCGGTAATAATCGATGCTGGTATTCCGTTATCAATTGCTTGCATACTGGTCCATTTCCCTGTGCCTTTTTGTCCTGCCTTATCAAGAATCACATCGATCAAGGGTAAGCCCGTTACTTCATCTTTCTTCCTTAAAATTTCCGCTGTGATTTCGATTAAATAACTTTTCAGTTCGCCTTCATTCCATGTTTCAAAGATGTCAGCAATTTCATTAACCTCCAAATGCAATTTTTCTCTTAAAAACGTATAAGCTTCGGCGATTAATTGCATATCTGCATACTCAATCCCGTTATGTACCATTTTCACAAAATGACCTGCCCCTTTTGGACCGATATAGGTACAGCAAGGAGCATCATTTACTTTGGCTGCGATTTTTGTCAGGATTGGAGCTACTTTTTCATAGGCGTCCTTATCTCCGCCTGGCATGATTGAAGGTCCTTTTAACGCACCGACTTCCCCACCGGAAATACCAATTCCTACATAACTGAATCCTTTAGATTTCAATTCATCATATCTGCGTTCAGTATCTTCGTAATGGGAGTTACCGCCGTCCATGATAATATCGCCTGATTCAAGATGAGGAAGTAATGAAGTGATCACCGAGTCGATCGGTTTACCCGCAGTCACCATTAGAAAAATCTTTCTCGGTGTTTCCAGTGACTGAACAAAGTCTTGGATCTCGTAATATGGATGAATCGACTGACCGTCCAATTCAGCAACAAGCTGATCCGTTAAATCTCTTGTGTAGTTATAGACAGCCACTTGTTCCCCTTTACTAGCCATATTTAAAGCGATATTACTGCCCATTACCCCTAAACCAATGACACCAATTGTATTGTACATTTTATTTCTGCTCCTTCTATGTAAGAATAATAGGCAGTAAATCCCTGCCATAAGTGGGGGATTTACTGCCGGGAAAGGCTTATACAAATAAGCTTAGTAATAGAATAAATCCTAATCCAGCTACTGAAATAATTGTCTCAAGCAAAGTCCACGTTGCAAATGTTTCTTTCATGCTTAAACCAAAATACTCTTTAAACATCCAGAAACCAGCATCGTTAACGTGTGAAGCGATTAAACTTCCCGCTCCTGTCGCAAGTACAACTAGAGCAAGGTTAACGTCCGTCTGACCTAACATCGGAATAACTAAACCAGCTGTCGTTAAGGCTGCAACGGTAGCAGATCCCAATGAAATACGCAGGATTGCCGCGATGATCCAGGCAAGCAAGATTGGTGATAATGATGTTCCTTTGAATAATTCAGCTACATAGTCACCTACACCGCCGTCGATCAATACTTGTTTGAAGGCTCCGCCGCCCCCAATGATCAAGAGCATCATTCCGATATGCAGAATCGCTGATGTACAGGATTCCATAATATCTTTCATAGGAATCTTTCTTGCTAACCCCATTGAATAGACCGCAAATAATAAGGAAAGTAACATGGAAGTACCTGCTTCACCAATGAAACGGATAGCTGCCAGTAAACCATTATCTTCAAATCCGATTGTTTTTTGCATCAAAGTGATAATCGTAGCAATTGACATTAATATAACCGGAAGTAAAGCGGTAAATACACTGATTCCAAATCCAGGTGTATCTTCAAGTTTAAATGATTTTTGTTCTCCTAAAGAGGCAATGCTGCCTGTTTTCGTAAATGATTCAGGTACTAATCTTTTGGCTATTTTCGTAAATACTGGTCCAGCCAAAATAACGGTTGGAACCGCAATGATGAAGCCATAAAGTAAAACCTGGCCAATGTCTGCACCATATTCACCAGCAATAACGGTTGGTCCTGGGTGTGGCGGTAAGAAACCGTGTGTTACGGATAATGCCGCTACCATTGGAATACCAAGATACAATATCGAAACTTTTAATTCCCTTGAAATCGCAAAAACGATTGGAATCAATAATACTAAGCCCACTTCAAAAAATAAGGCGACACCGATAATAAATGACGCTGCCACGACAGCCCATTGAATATTCTTTTCCCCGAATTTTTTAACAAGGGTCATGGCAATGCGTTGCGCTCCGCCTGAATCTGCGATCAACTTACCCAACATCGCTCCAAGTCCAAAGATTAACGCTAAGTGGCCAAGTGTTCCGCCTAATCCAGCTTCAATGGTTTTGACAATTCCGTCAAGTGGCATCCCAAGTGCTAAAGCCACTCCAAACGATACAATGATCAAGGAAATAAAGGTGTTTAATTTTAAGCCCATTATTAAAATTAATAAGGCGACAATTCCTAAAGCGACAATAACTAATGGCATTGTAATCCCCCCATGTCTTTACTTTGCAGCATTTATTAAGTTTCTTTGATAATCCGCAATCTGTGTATACTCGTTTTCCAATACCCTTGATAGGTTAATGAAAATCGGCAGCAGCTGCCTATATTCTTTTACAGAATCAGCTATCGGTGTGTGCTTGTGGGTATTGCCTATCATTTCAGAAACTACTTCGAAGGAATCAATTTCCCCAGCGGCATATAACCCTAATATACAAGCACCAAGGCATGAACTTTCGTAGCTTTCTGGAACCACGACTTCCGATTCGAAGATATCGGACATCATTTGCCGCCAAACCGCCGACCTTGCGAAGCCTCCCGTAGCTTGAATTCGGGTCACGGGACCGTCCATGCATTCGGTTAAGGCTAAAAATACTGTGTATAAATTGTAAATGACTCCCTCCAGAGCCGCTCGAATCATATGTTCTTTCTTATGCGACAGTGTTAATCCGAAAAATGAACCCCGTACGTCCGGATTCCATAATGGTGCACGTTCACCTGCAAGATATGGATGGAATAACAATCCATCAGCGCCTGGTCTTACGCGTTCGGCAATCTTGGTCAAAACTTCATAAGCGTCGATTCCGAGTCTTTTAGCTGTTTCCACCTCAGAAGAAGCAAATTCATCGCGAATCCAGCGAAGGACCATCCCACCATTGTTTACCGGCCCGCCAATCACCCAATGCTTTTCCGTTAAGGCATAGCAAAAGATTCTTCCTTTTTCGTCTGTTTTCGGCTCATCAATAATCGTCCGAATCGCACCGCTCGTCCCAATCGTGACAGCGATTTCACCTTTACGGATAGCGTTTACACCTAGATTTGAAAGGACACCATCACTTGCCCCAATGACAAAAGAGGTTTCTGGATCAATCCCGATCTGTTTGGCTAAATCCGGGTCACAGTTGTTAAAGATTTTTGTTGTTGGTACGAGTTCAGATAATTGATCACGCGTTATTCCAGCAATTCTTAGGGCTTCCTCATCCCAATCCAAATTTTTGAGATTCAACATGCCCATCGATGAAGCAAGGGAATAATCGACCACATATTGATCAAAGAACTTTTTAAAGATATATTCTTTAATCCCGATATATTTTTTAACATTGGTTGCGATCTCCGGGCGATCATTCACGATCCAGGTGATCTTGGATAATGGCGACATCGGGTGAATCGGTGTTCCGGTTCGTTTGTAAACTTCATGCCCATCTAATTCATCCTTTATCTTATGGGCCCAAGCTTCACTGCGATTATCTGCCCAAGTGATGCAAGCGGTTAGCGGCTGGTCATTTTCATCCATAGCTATAACACTATGCATCGCACTGCTAAATGAAATGAATGTTGGTTTTTTATCTGGATGCTGCTTCGTTATATTTGAAAAGGCTTTCAGAACAGCCTGGAAAATCTCCTCAGGGTCTTGTTCCGCCGTTGTCATATCCGGTGTGTAAAGAGGATAGCCAATATTCTCTTGCTGGATGACATCGCCTTTTTTCGTGAATAGTACAGCTTTTGTACTTGTTGTACCGATGTCTACACCTAACATATAGCTAGTCATTTTCTTGTTCGACTCCTTTTGAAAGCATCTGTTGGGCCATCCATAAGTCTTCAACTTTCTCTTGAACATCATCAAAGTTTTCATGTAACGACTTAATCATGATGTCTCGATCCTTTGTTTTGATCGCATCAATATAAAGTTGATGATTATTTATGATCCGTGTAAAGTCTTCATACTTTTCTTTAAAACGACTGCGCATGGATAGAAGAATCAAACTTTCCATCACAGGTTTTAAATTATCCCAGATCATCAGGATGTAGGAATGATCGATGGATCGAATGATCGTTTCGTGGAACAGAACATCCTGATAGGAAAACTCATCCGCATCAAGGTATTTTATGGACACTTTCATCATTTCCAATATTTTACTAAGTTCCATTACCAATTCATTCGTGTTCATCCTTACTAAACGTTCAAATACAAATGTTTCGATGAGTATACGTACATCATAAATTTCTGAATACTTTTTTTCTGTTAAACCAATGACAACCGCACCCATTCTTTCTAATCGGATGATATTTTCAGAGGCCAGTATTTTTAACGCTTCACGAACTGGTGAGCGGCTTACACCAAAATCAGCAGCTAATTTATTTTCAGATAGGATGGCACCGCTTTCAATCATCCCCGAAATAATACGCATTCTAAGCTCGGATGTAACACGATCACCAGCTGAAGCTTTTGAAAGCCATTTTACAGGATAAAGAAATTCCTTTGATTCAGCCATATATTCACCTCTATTAGAGTTCAAGTACACTTGTATACAAGTATTATAATCTTAAAATAATTAGTAATGCAAGTTTTTTAAATTCAATTGGATTCTCGTTAATATAGTCAAGTTTATTGGGAGTTTAGAAGGTTCTGGGGCAAAAATAATGCTGAACCACAGGGTGGTAATATCTGTTAATCGAGGGATTAAGCAGCTACTCTGAACAACTTCTGAATGAATCCAACGTCATTTTGGGCAGACTTTGCCCGTTGATGAGGTTAGAACCCTATTAGAGTTTGCACGTTACTGGTCGGCTAGTATAGGTTGCTACTCGCGGAGATCTAGCTGCCTTCCAGATAGCCCTCATTCACCTATAAAAAAAGCTATCACTGATAAACCTGCTTGCGTTTGTCTTCGGCCTTGCCTTGTTCTCTTTGACTTGCTTCTAGGACTTGTTGTGATGTTCGAGCGAGCACAGGTCGCTACTCGCGGCGATTTAGCCCTTCGCAGGAGCACTGTCCTACATTTTCTTGGTTGTTAAAATCGAAAGGGGGCAGGATTTTGCTGATGTTGATTTACGGCATGGTAAGAAGTTATCGAGCTAATTATGAATGCGTAGAATATCTACAAACAACAAAGCAGTGCATCCCGAAAATTTGGGATCACTGCTTTGTTGTTTGTAATTCAAAGGAGCAGGAAAGAAAACTTCTTATACTCTAGAGACCTGTCTCTTGGTAAGGCTAAATAATATAGAAGCTAAATGCAGTAATTATTGCTTAAACAAGCTTTTTGCAAAAGGCCGATAAGGAGTATTATTTTGTCGATATCTACTCAGAATTTGTAGATATTTCTCGGGAAATTGTTGAAATTTGAAAATAGTGATTGCGAATAGTTGGAACAAAGGAATTTCTACTTTTGATTTGTTTGCCTTAGGTTTAAATAGTTATTAACGGAAATTAACACCTGAATATCGTAAAGGAGACTAAAATAAAGGTAATGAATCCTTTTCTTATTGAAGTAATGCTTCGTAATGGTTTTTTTGTAGTTCAGTTTTAAGCTGTGACATGTCGTTTGTCAGTTAGATGTTCATTTCACGTGTAGCTGTGAGTTCATTGGTTAAAAGATTAAGCTCTCTTTTAATTGAATGAGAGCATGGGTTAAATTGTCATATGTATCGCGTATCGCTATCTCTGTTTCATTGGTTCCTTCTCATCTTACTTTTTCTTGATACAAGGGTCTTTAGCTATATCGTTTAGGGGGCTGCCCGTATCGCGTAACACTTAAGCGTTTCGATGTCGGATTGAACGAAGGAATGTTAATTTACATATTTTAACAATTAATATCCATTTCGCTCTAAGTTTTAAACATACTTACAAACATTGATTTTGCATCTCCACTTCTTTGCCACTTCCTTGAAAGAGGATCCTCATTCATTCGGATGTATATACTGTCGCATATTGGACCTTCCTTTCTATTAAAGATGAAGGTTCCTTGGATTTATTTTCATGTTATATCGCCCAGCGATACGAAACACACAAAAGAACAGATAGGCCCCTTTCTTGAGGAACACTATTGAGGACATAGATCTTGCTGGAGCTGGGAAACCGTTGGTTTAAGCTGAGACATATCGTTTGTCAGTGGACGTTCATTTCAAGCGAAGCTGTGAGTTCATTGGTAAATCTCACGTATTTGTTTGGAATTATGGGTTAAGTCGTCATATATACCGGGTATCGCAATCTCTGTTTCATTGGTTCCTTCTAATCTATCTTTTTGTAGATAAACAGGTCTTTAGCTGTACCCTCTAGGGACTTGTCCGTATCGCGTAGCGCTATGTGCGCTTCGATGTCAGATTGAATAAAGATAGGCAACCACCATCTTAAAAACTCATATCCGTTTCGTTCTAAGTTTTGACCATACTTTTGAACAGTGGATGTGCATCCCCTATTCTTCTTTCACTACATTAGAAAAGAATACTCGTTCATTCGGAGGTATATCATGTTTGCATATCAAACGCCGCTTTACTATTAAACCTAAAGGTTCGAATTTATTTGCAAGTTATATCGCCCAGCGATACGAAACACACAAAAAAAGAGCCGATCAATCCCTGTCTGGAGCACCTCTAGTAAGAATGACTCCTGTTTTTGAATGCAAGGTGTACTTTGTTTTAGTTGCATATCGCTTAAACAAATCCCCAATGAATTTCAATTGAGCCTTTGATAGAACGTCCGCTACATTGGTATCGCCGAGCATTTACATAACTGGTGCCAAATCCTGTAAAGTTGAAAAATTCTTTCTTAATTCTGTTTTTCAGCTAGCGAATCATATATGACACTATGAATTTTTAGGATTCGCATCTCAATGCTTTCATCCATCATTATTTATTTGAAAAATATTTATCAAATGTATCTTCATCAATAATTTGCTTCCACAAATCAATACACAGCTAGGCAAAAAACCTTAACAGTCACCTTATTTTCTGAATATGGAGAAAAGCGCCCGCCATTTTTCGGAACGTTTTTGTATAGTCTCTTCTAAACGTTTATTAAATTCATTTTGTGAACTCCATTCCTTTTTCTGTTCGTCCCGCATATTTTGTATTTCTTTTTGTAAGAGTTCACTTTTTTGTTTTTCTTGTTCCAGCAATGTTTCGTAATGGGTATTTTGTTGTTCTGTTAATTGTTCAATTTTAGAATTAGTTCTTTGCGCTGAATTTCCAATACTAGAACTTATAACATGATGATCTTGCTGGAGCCGGGAAACCTTTGTTTTAAGCTGTGACATATCGTTTGTCAGTTGGACATTCATTTCACGTGTAGCTGCGAGTTCATTGACTAAAAACATTAAGACCTCGTTTAATTGATTGGGATCGTGGGGTGAATTTTCATATGTATCGGGTATCGCTATCTGTGTTTCATTGGATCCTTCTAATCTTTCTTTTTGTTGATATACAAGGTCTTTAGCTGTATCGTCTAGGGGCTTGTCCGTATCGCGTAGCGCTATAAGCGCTCCGATGTCAGATTTAACAAAGATACGTCGATCTCCATCTTTCAAAAACTCATATCCATTCCGCTCTAAGATTTGACCATATTTTCGAACAGTGGGAGTTGCAATCCCCACTTCTTCTGCCACTTCCTTGGAAGAGAAAGCTCGTTCATTCAGTTGTATATCGCGTCGCATATCGGACCTCTTTTCTATAACTAGTTGTATCTGTAGTCTACCTGACCTTAAATTTTCTGTCTAGATAAGTATAGCCTATCCAGAAGTCGTTAGGGATAGCGATAAGATTTCCTTTTCCTTTCTTCTGATTTGTTTACTTACATTAGCATTCCATACCATTCAAATTGATGAAAGACTCGTGAAAATGCTGAAACACAATAAGATTAAGCAAAAAGAAATAAAACTTCAGAGAATCGTTCCTTTACACCAGTTTGGACCGATTCTATTATTTTTTCACACTAAAAAAGCTCGACCCAAATGGCACATTATATGCCTTTTGGGTCAGCTCATTTTTTCATTATTTCATCAGCTTTGCTACTGGCTTCGAAAGAAGCAATAAAACAATACCTAAGCCAATTGTTACAAAACCAATTACACTGAAGATTTCCAGGTAACCTAAAGACTGCGTATATGCAGCTAATTGTCCGGCTACCATATTGGCTACCGCGGAGCTTGCCAGCCATACTCCCATTAGAAGAGAGGCAAGCTTGATTGGAGCAATTTTACTTACCATTGATAAACCAACTGGTGAAATCATTAATTCGGCTAATGTATGAAGGAAATACGTTACAATCATGAACAGGATGTTTACTTTCAGCGCTGTATCATTTCCTGTATACATAACAGCAGGAAGCAGTACTAAGAAACCTAAACCAACAGTGACTAAACCAAGAGCCATCTTCGTTGGGGTTTTTAAGTCACCTCGTTTTGAGCTGCCAAGCTTGTACCATAATGCAGACATAATTGGCGCTAAAATCACGATGAATAATGGGTTCAATGATTGGAACCAGGCAGTTGGAACCTCAAAACCAAATACATTCCGATCAATTTGGTCATTAGCATACAATGTCAATGAACTTCCTGCCTGCTCGAAAGCGGCCCAGAACGCAATAACGAATACTGCCAAAATAACGATAGCCGCTGTACGTTTTTGTTCTCTTTTCGTTAACGGTGCAGCTGACTTTTGACCAGCTGTAACTTCCGGTTTGCCAGTAGGTTCTTTACCGATATCGCCTAAATAGCGATTTCCTAATAAGTTGAAAACTAACTGCCCTACAATCATGCCAATTGCTGCTGTCAAGAACCCATATTTATAGCTCATCAGGCCAACTACTAATGGTGCGAAGAAAGCCCCAACATTAATACCCATATAGAAGATGGTGAAAGCTCCATCACGACGCGGATCGTTGTCTTCATAAAGATCACCAACAATTGTCGAGATGTTTGGCTTGAAGAAACCATTACCGATAATCAATAAACCAAGACCAATGTAAAGCGCTGTCAAACTCTGACTTGAGAATAGCGAAAAGTTACCAAGCGCCATTAAAATACCGCCAATCGTGATTGCCAATCTTCTGCCTATGAAACGGTCAGTCAAGTATCCGCCAATCATTGGCGTAATATAAACGGCACCAGTAAAGAATCCGTATATGCCCATAGCCGTAGATTTGTCGACTCCAAGCCCGCCATTTACAACAGTTGCTGTTAAGTAAAGAACAAGAATTGCTCTCATTCCGTAATAACTGAAGCGCTCCCATGCCTCAGTCGCGAACAGCATATACAGTCCTGGAGGATGCTTTTTCCTGGACTGGTTTGGCTGCTGAACATCATCTTTTAAAAGTGCTTGCATAATAAAGTCCCCCTAAATATGGTTAAATATTAAACCATCCACCAATCGTTACTTTCACAAAATAATTGCATGGTTTTTATTTTAATATATAAATTATTGATTCGTTCCACGTACACCTAATACGATGATGGCGACGCATGCCATCCAACCCACCGTCAGTAAGCGTTTACATTTCTAAACTTGACTCTGGTGCAAAAGAAATCAGATAGCAAAATCTAAATGAACATTAACTAATAAATTCATTCATTTTACTCGAAGACATTCAATGAAGACATTTGAATTTTAAAGAATATTTAGTGTTGTAAAATAATTTTATATTATCAGAAAATATAAAAATACAGAAAAAAAAGAAAAAAAGTCCTACTGCATTAGCGGCCTGTGCAGCAACGGAGACCCCCATTATAATAAAAAAAACTGCCTTGTTTTAAGGCAGTTTCAGACTGTTGACAAACTCGATTTTAATTAAGATTGCCTACATTATTTTTGAGGGAGTTTAAAATATGAACGTTGATTTCTCTCCAGGCACTCGCTTTCCGCGGGCGGTCCGAGAGCCTCCTCGGCGCTCTTGGCGCCTGTGGGGTCTCCCTTGGACGCGCTTTTCCCGCAGGAGTCTCGTACCTTCCGTTCCAATCAACTTTGTTTAAAAATTCAGATGAACCCCTTTTGTTTACAAACTCAAACTGCCTTGTTTTAAGGCAGTTTTTTAGTCAACAATCCATTGATATAAATTTTTCGGTCTTCCTATTTTTTGATAACTCACAATAGTTTCCACTTTTCCTTCATCAAGTAAATGCATAATATAGCGATAGACGGTCGGATAAGCCAAACCAACTTCTTTAGAAATTGTATCAACAGAAAAAGGTTCACGATTAGAATTCAGAAAACCACTAACGTGACAAAGTGTTTTCTTACTAATTCCCTTTGTTACAAATACATCCTTTTCTTCACTGGGCTTTTGCTGCGGAGCTGATTGAGTTAATTTTGCAAGGCGATTATGCAGTTGAATTCTTGAAATCAAATCAGGCGCTTTTACAGGCTTTAACGCAAAATCCGTTGCGCCTGCTTCAAGAAAGCGATCAGCAATTTCCTGTCGTTCATCGACTGTTAATACAAGAATCGGAACATCAGCATTAAGTTTACGAAGCTCACCCACTGTTTTTATTCCGTCCATTTCCGGCATATGATAATCAACTAAAACAACATCTGCTCCTTTTTCTGCAAACACATTTAACCCTTCTTTTCCGTTGTTAGCCGTATCTACATTCCAGCCGGCAAATTCACAAATTTCACTTAGCATATATTGAATTGATGCATCATCATCAATGACTAAAATGTTCATCTTGACACACTCCTCTCAGCTAGTTTAATCCAAATTATTGTCCCGTGCCCAAGCTTGCTGTCAATTTCTAAAGATGCACCATGTCCTTCAGCAACTTGTCGTACGAAAGCTAACCCCATCCCTGGATGCGATTTCGTACTAAACCCAGCTTTCCATATTTTCAGCTGCTCTTTAGGTGAAATCCCTTTCCCATTATCTGATACGCCCAACCAAAGTTCATTTTCATAGGTTTTCACCTTAAGCAAAATCTTGCCATCCTCTATTCCATTCACTGCATCGTAAGCATTGTCAATTAAATTCACTAATGCCCTCGTCATTCGGATTTTATTAATTAAAATTTTAATTTCAGGATCTGTTTGAAACTCTACCTTCAGATTAAGATTTGTCCCGCTCAGTCTGCTTGCTTCGACGTATTCAACTAAATCTTTTATACGGCACCAATGTTTTTTATCATCATATAAAATCTCGGAAATCATGTCGCTAACGGAATGAATCGATGATGAAACCTTTTGACAATATTCTTTAATTTTAGAATCGTCCACTTTCAAACTAATTAAAGAATTTAGCCCCTCAATTGCTGTGAGAGGTGTTTTTAAATCATGGACCAGATATAGTGCTTCTCGTCCTGATCTTGACTGCATTGCTTCCAACTGCGCATAATGAAGCTCTTGCTTTATCCGCCACTTTTGTTCAGCTAATGAAAAATACACAGCTAAAATAACAGCATTAATAACAAAAATTAAACACAAAGTTAAACTGTACAATGTTAATGATTGCTCAAATCCAATTTGAACCGCTATATCTTTTAATTCCTTTGAAATCGACCCTTGGCCAAATCCATATTTAGATAAAGAAGGAATCTCATTCAGCCATTCAATCCCAAAGATTAATTGGGAACAAATAATCGTTTTAATAATTGGCTTTAGCCTATCCTTTTCAAAGGCTTGCAATAATAAGATGGCTAACAACAATAACAATGCATATGCGCTAAATGAGTATGTTAAAGAATAATAAGCATTTATCACGATATAGTCGAGAGGAATAACAATAAGAGGAATGATAATTTTTAACCATGGACGGTTTAAACGATCACCAATTTCGTCTCCCAACAGGAGTGCACCAATATAATGAAACAAAGCTAAAACTGTATTTAAAGAAATTAACAAAAAAACGGCAAGCATTAACTTATTTCCTGTTTCTTCACCTTCTCTTAATGAAATAAGCAAATCAGTAAGACCAATTTCGTCAGGACCCAACCACGATAGTAAGAATACCCCGAATAAAATCACTCCGATTTTCATCCATATTGTCCAAGACTTCATAAGACTAGATATCATAATCATTTCACCTTTAATAGACTAATTGCCTATAGAATAGAATGATAACCATTCTTTCATTTCGTATTTATTTTAAATTTATGTATACCCTTGCATAATCTTATTATACGTAATTCATCATAATTATGAAATTTATAAAAAAATGGGTTTTGGGTGCAAAAATCCGAACAGCTTGCAAGTAATCTATAAATCTTGAACAAAGCATTATGTACTTGAACTGATTCTAACGTCATTTTTAACTGAGGTTTTATTTCATTCGCGGATGGCTAATATTCAATAGGTATGTCCCCGGTTAAACGACCTAAGTTATTCAAGAAAAGGGCGCGTTTCTGGGGCAAGAAATGCGCTCTTAGCAGCCCCGTGCCTTTTCATAAGGAAGGTTGAGGAAGGTGAACAAAAAAATAACAGGGAATAACAAAATGAATATTCTTATCCCAAGCCTTCTCGATTAAATAGAGGAGGGCTTTTTCGATGTCGCTGCGAAAACAAATATATAGTTAATTTGTAAGTGTCAAAAGGATGGTAAGATAATGCTATTGCTGATTTGCATGATCCCTTTTATGAAATAGATTTGCGTTGTGTACAATCTCTGTTATATAGTTCATGGTGATTTTTGCAGCCGTTTGAAAATCGTAGCTTTTGCGATTATTTAAGATATTTGTAAACATTCCCTGCCATACTAAAATGGTTAATTCATTAATTGCATCAACGTTTTCCTCTTTAATGTAGCCCTCTTTTAGTGCAATTTCTAAAAAGGATCGCCCTCTTTTTGACACATTACGTTCGAATAGGATAGTCTTTAATTCTTCAGGAATGTTAATCAAATCAGAAGGATAGATTTTATAATAGTCTTCGAGCAGCTTTTCCGGTTGATCAGCTAGGTCCATAATAAAAACCGCATGGAAAATTTGTGGTTGCTGAAAAGAGTGATTACAAAAGCATTCCCATGCTAATAAGTACTTTTCAATTGGATCTTTTCCTTTTTCAATATAAACAGCTACCTCATCTGTGTAGCATTTCAAGAATTTCATTGAAGCGAAAAAAATCAAATGGGAGACCTCAGAAAAATAGTTATAAATGGTTGCGCTATTATAGCCCGCTTTATCCGCAACTTTTCTTATTGTTACATTCTCTAAACCTTCTTCTTCGATAATTTCAGCTGTTGCATCCACAAAGTATTTCCACATGCGGCCCATTTGTATTTCTTTGTTTTTCATTTTCTATTCCCCTCACACTTTCAAAAAAAATATAGGTCCATTTCAATCACTGAACCCTATAAAACAAAGCTTTCTGTATTCTTATCTATATTTTATAGGGGCGTGCTAATCAATAAAGTGCTTATGGTTAAATTATACCAAACTATGGCATGGAAGCCGAAAGAACATTAGCCCACAATAAAAACGTATAAAAATAGAAAGCTGGCAAAAAACAAAACGTTTATCGCCAGCCTTTTTACATTTTTGGGGGTCTTTAAAAAACCTCATTATTCTATCACTCGGGAACCCTCTTGCCTTTTGCTAACTTGCTTTCATCTCTCTCTTCAGGAGCGAAATCTCTATTCGTTTTTCTTTCGTTACTCTTTGCCAAATTATAGCCGTAATCAACCCAACAATCGTCAACCCTAATAAAATTGTAAATAATACCTTATAACCGTCTGTACCACTCCAGTGGTCCAAACAAGCACCTGCAACAATTGGCATAAAGATTTCTCCGCTATACCCAATAATCATCAAGGGCATGGCAACTGTTCCTGTTGTTTCGACAGGATAGTCTCCTTCCACCAAAATAGCGAAGTGCGTTGCCTGTAATGCATACATTGATATATAAATAATCGCTATAAAAACTAACAGTAATAAGATGAAAGAAGGCTTTCCGGGTAATACGATGAGAGCAGCTAAACCGAGTGCCAGAACACAATAGCCAATTATGACCATATTCGAAATACCAATTCGATCCCCGATAATGCCAGAGCCAAAACTTCCGATTGGGCGACAATATTGTGAAAAGTAACCCAAAGCAGCGGCAATTATTGTTGAAGCACCAAAGGCGGCCGTTGCATAAGGCGTAATATAATAGAAACTATTAATCATCGCATAAGACGTTAAAATAAGAATGGCTGCCAACCAGGTTGTTGGCATTTTGAGAATCCTCAAAAGTATTGCCCAATCAAATTTTTTAACCTCCTTTTCTTTTATTTCATCACTACTGTTGTTACCATCAGGTTCCTTATAAAGTAACATAATCATAAACCCTAAAAGAATACACATCACGGAATAGAAAATAATCACAGAAGACAATGCCAGCTTGTCACTCAGCTGCTTTGCTAAAATGGCGAAGAGTCCTAATACCAAAGCAGATTCGATAACTTTGGCAGCACCGCGTCCGCCTTCAAAAAAGCCGAATGCTTTTCCTTGTTCATTTTCAGATGCTAACGAACGGACGGCTTTTATTAACGCTACCCAAAAGGTCATGATGGATGTTATTCCCCAAGCTGCATAAATTAGCAGCAACACAGGGTAAGGGGGATACAATAGTAAAGCAAAGCCTAGAATCCCTGTCGCAAATAAGGATATGGACAACAAGTGCTTCGTTCTCCATCGATCTGCCACATACCCTCCAAAGATATAGGAAATCAAACAGCAAACTCCATATGCACTGCCAAGCGTACCCATTTGTGTATTGGTTAAGTGAAAGGCATTTAAGAATACATCATAATAATAGTTTCGAAAATAAGGCAATGTATAAATCATTTCACCTGCAATGATTAATATAACTAGAGTAGGTATATTTTTCCTTAGTTTACCTTTCATCTCTTTTCTCTCCAATCCCTGGCTTTTTAAAGTCCTAAACGCTCAATCTTTTGATCCCAATTCTTATGAAATGCCGGTCGGCCGTTTTCTTTAACATCCATTTCCCCAACAATCATAAAGCTTTCTGCATCAGAAGTTTGCGTAACGGTAATGTCAGCGTCAATCCACCAACCCTCACGGCCAATCCTCATTTTTTGATAAATTGTATATTTCGCGGAAAGAGGATTAGCATTACATAATGTCAACTCTCGTCTCAAATTGTGTTCAACCGTAACATCGATGTCATCAAAGCGATAGACCCCTTCACCAAATACCCCTCCAACACCATCGGTTATGCAGGTCCATGTATCCGTTAAAATATCGTATGTAATGGAACGATCGACTCTTCCCTCTGAAAGTATAGTCGTCGGAGTTAATGGGGCGCTTTGAGGACTCATATTCGGTCCAGATACCCGGCTTCCTTTAAAGATTGGTAATGAAAACTTTGCGGTTTCAAGATTCAGAGTAAGTGTTGCATCCTCAGGCATCGGCCAAAACATTGGCCAAAAAGTTGTTGCAATGGACAAACGTATTCGGTGCCCGGCTTTAAATTTATGCCCGCAACAGTCTAAATTAACAAATGCATTTACCTTTTCACCCGGAGTTAACAAGTCTACTTGATCATGTCCATTTAAATGGGTTAAATTCATTACTCCGTAAGAAACACGGGTAACGGCCCCATCTGGTGCCACATCTGATAGTTGTGCGAAGAGCATTGCCTTTGGTCTGTCACTTGTCATTTGTACTTCAAATCTTGGATAACCAACTATTTCTAATGGGTCTTCTAAGACATCCCCTTCAAATACCATCGCCATACCATCATCCAATCGTTGGTCTGACGGACTTTCACCCGGTACTCCGGCACCCATCCATTCACCCGATAAAAGGCCGTGATTTAAAGGTGTTTTTAATAACACCCGCTCTTCTGTTTCATCTCTTTCTTCTAGCAATTTACCATGAGTCAATTGATAAGTTTGCGTTAGAACTTCATTTGATGGCCAGGAATCGAGTCCAATCCACTCTCCCTTACTTACTGGTTTAACGGAAGAAGGAGGCATACTTTCCTCAAGCCATACATTCACCATCGGTCCATCCATCGCATCGTTCTCTTTGCCTTTTAGCCAATGGTCCCACCATTTAACAGCTTCTTGCAAAAAGCCCATTGCTGGTCCTGGAACTCCATCATGAGGGTATACGTGTGCCCAAGGACCAATAATCCCCTTTCTGGGAACTGAAAGCCCTTTCATTAAACTTAATACGGTATTCGTATAAGAATCTTCCCAACCATCGATGGCTAGAACTGGCACTTCAATGTCATCGTAATTTTCACAAACTGATCCATGCCTCCAATAAGCATCTCTCGTTTGGTGCTCCATCCATTGCGCCATCCATAAAGGCATTTCCTCTAATCTTTCCAGCCATTTTTCACGCCAGCTATCCCCAACAATATGAGGGTCAAGCGGACGCACCTGATAGGCTAGCATAATGGCCCCCCACCAGAAATTATCATTTAAGAGGCAGCCGCCTTTATAGTGGATATCATTGTTATACCGGTCATCAGTAAACCCGAGTGTAATAATTGCTTTTAAATTTTTGGGTCTTCTGGCTGCAACTTGAAGGGAATTAAAGCCCCCCCATGATTTACCCATCATACCGATATTTCCATCACACCAATTTTGCTTTGAGATCCAATCAATAACTTCCAGAGCATCATCTTGTTCTTGCTTTAAGTATTCATCCCTTAGCAGACCATCTGATTCTCCCGAACCCCTCATATCCACTCTGACAACTGCATAACCTTGCCCGGCAAAATAACCATGCATCGGTTCATCTCTTGCCCTTGTACCGTCTGTTTTTCTGTAAGGAATGTACTCCAAAATGGCAGGTACTTTTTGCCCTTCCCTAACTTCAGGCAACCAGATACGACTTGAAAGTCTAGTTCCATCCTTTAAAACAATCCAAGTGTTTTCAATGGTTTGAAACGCATAAGGAAAATTAGTGATAATTTCTTTTTCTTTATATTCTGTTGACATTTTCCATCCTCCTCTTAGTCATTTTTCATCCGCCGTAAAGTGGTCAATATCATTTTTTCAACTCAATTTAAGCACTTTCTAAAAATTTTTAATCGAAATTACAAAACAATCAAAGTAATTTTATAATCATGATTATATTTGTGAAATTAGTATATCACCCGAATATGTGTTAAACAACTTAAAATTTCCAGAATTTTATATTGAATTATACTTTACAAAAAAAGAAAAGGCCTCCCCCAGTAATCTGTAGGAGGCCTTCAACCTTAAAGATATTCACATTTTAGGTGTGCAATCATTCTGAATCGTCGTTAAACCCTCTATATTCCAAGGGTTCTAGACGATGATTACATCATGCCGCCCAACTAAGAAGTGTTTTTCCCCTTATGGGTTAGCAAAACCTCTGTATCAACTTGGGTTTTAAGAATGGAGATTGTATACGTTGGAATGAAAAATAAAAATTGGGTTAGCAAAAAAGTTAGGGGACTTGAACCCAAATATTTAGAGATTGAGATTACTGAAAGTATGACTTTGGATGTTGAATCCGCTATTTCAACACTGATTGAGCTTAAAAAAATTGGTGTTATGATTAGTATCGATGATTTTGGAACGGGATATAGTTCGCTTAATTAGCTTAAACGATTCCCAGTTGATAAGCCTGAAAATTGATCAATCCTTTATGTCTGAAGGTACTCATGACTTAAATGATCAAACCATCATCAAGACTATTATTCTAATGGCACAGTTATTAAAACTTCAAGTCATCGCTGAGGGCGTTGAAACAAACGATCAAGTAACCTTTCTGCTTCGACATGGGTGTGTCGAAGTTTTTTTACCATTGTCCATATCCACTTCGGATCAATTTCATATAATTATTAGAGTACTAATATTAAATGGAGTTGAGGGATCTGAATGAGTATGAATGTTCTAGTGATTGCCGCTCATCCCGATGATGAAATTCTTGGAAGCGGCGGAACGATAAAGAAATTAATTAATCATGGCTATAAGGTAATCACAGTGATTGCCGCCAAGGGACGTAAGGAAGAGGAGCAGCACATTCAGCCATTAATGCAGCAAGCTAACAAACACTTAGGGGTAGACGAGGTCCTATTTTTGGAATTCCCCAATCTATTGTTGGAAACAATTCCTCTTCACAAAATCGCCAAAGCGATTGAAGCTCTATTGGATAAGCATAAACCTTCTATAATTTTCACTCATCATTATGGAGATACAAACAAAGACCATCAAATTTTGTTTCAAGCAGTCATCACAGCAGCCCGGCCGTTGCCTGGAAAACAACCGATTGAGATCCTTTGTTTTGAAACGGTTTCTTCCAGTGAATGGAGCCAGCATACGAATGATAAGGAATTCAAACCCAATTATTTTGTGGATATTACAGATACCATCGATGACAAGCTACAATCTCTTCACCATTATGATATAGAAATGAGACCATTCCCTCATCCACGTTCATATGACGGAGTGAAATATTTAGCGCGGGTCAGGGGAATGACGGTTGGGGTCGAATTCGCAGAAGCTTTTGAAATCATAAGGAGGGTGTGGAAGTGACAGGAAAACATCAAAAGGACCAGCATTTTGTGCCGACTCTTTTTCCTTACCTAATCTCAGCTATGGATCAATATTATGAGATTAATGAAATATTTGAAGAAGAACAAGTGGTAGAAAGGCAGCAAATCCATTCAGCAGAAATTCAAAACAAAAAAATGAAAATATTAATCACAACGTTTTGGGAGTATCCAAGTATCGGTGGACTGCAAAACTATATCACATCACTTAAAAACGGTTTGGAAAAATTAGGTCATAGTGTCCATGTAATAGCACCAAATCATTTTCCATCTAAAGAAATGGAGGTATTACGAACTAGATATTCTGAGGAATTTACACATTTTTTTATCAATCGGTATGGCAGCTGTAATGGAAAAATTCTACACAACATTAGCAAACTATATAGTTACTATACGATGTTAAAGGATATTGACCTGGAGCAATATGATATTATCCACGCACAAGATCGATATACAGCTAATGTAATAGGGATACTAAACCGATCCCTTCAAAAACCTCTTCTTTTTACACCTCATGGATTTATGACCCACAACAGATTAAAGTTTAACTTGATGGAAAAAGGGTCGGTTGAGGAAATCTATTTTTCGTCCATTGACAGACAAGCCATTAAAAATGCTAATCAATTAATCATCGTTTGTGATGTCTTTCGCCCAATTCTAATAAATTTAGGTGCGGAGGAATCTAAAATGACCACTGTTTATACTGGAATTGATTTTGGTGGATGGAATATTCAGAAGAAAAGGAAAAAAAGCCAACCTAACATGGTGATAACTTGTGTCGCACGCCTTCGACCACGTAAAGGTCATATGTACCTATTTGAAGCCCTTGCGCTTATTAAAGACAAGCTGAGAGATGTAGAAGTCAGGATAGTAGGCGATGGTGAGATGAGAAAGCAGCTCGAGAAGCAGGTTAATGAGTTGGAATTGAAAAACGTTTCCTTTTTAGGCAGCAGAGAAGACATACCTAAATTGCTAAGTGAATCAGACATATTTATTCTGCCAACCACAAGCGATACGCTGCCAATCTCAATTATTGAGGCAATGTTTACCAAACAAGCAATTCTTACTACCAATTGTGGCGGAATCCCGGAAATTATTAAAAATAATTATTCAGGATTTATTGTTGAACCAGCTAACCCAAAGAAGCTTGCAAAAAAGTTATCGCTCTTATTACAAAAAAAATCAATTAGAAAAGAATTAGCACGCAATGCACAGGCATTTGCACTAAAACATTTAACCACTAGTAACATGGTCAAAAAGATTGAAGAAATCTATCAATCATTATTTTGAAGGAGGAAAGAGCATGCTACATGATGTTCCAGCCGTTGTTCTTGATCTAAGTGCAACCGGTATAGGGATTGTGAGGAGTTTAGCGAAAGAAGGGATAAAGGTATATGCGTTTGATACGAGCGGAAAATATGAAATCGGTAAAACTTGGTTTGCCACTTGCGGAATTTGTCCGAATCCAGTTAGTGAGGGACCAGCATTAATACTATTTCTTACTAGACTGTCGCAAAAGTTTGGACAAAAGCCAGTCCTGTATGCGGGTTCTGATGACTTTGTTCAGTTTATTTCAAAAAACAGATTTGTCCTTTCACACTACTATCGGTTTCTATTACCTAATCTCACACTAGTAGAAGCTGTATTAGATAAAAGATTAACGTATGAATTGGCCATGAAATCAAATGTGCCATGCCCCAAAACTTACGCTATAAATAATGAAGAACAATTTGAGCAAATTATCAATCAAATTACCTTCCCTTGTATATTAAAACCAGTTTATTCTTCTCATTTCCGCTCAAATATCGATCATCGTCTTTATAAGAAAGCCATTGTAGTAGAACGTCCTTCCCAATTGAGAGAAGAATACCTTTTTTATCGCCCATACGGTGAACTAATGATCCAGGAAGTCATTCCTGGTGCGGAGGATTGTATTTATTCCGTCAAGACTTTTTTTGACGAACAAATGAATTTAATTGGCTTGTGGATGAACCAAAAATTACATCAATTTCCCCCTCATTTTGGATCCACTGCTCTTGCCCTAAGTGTTAGGGATGAAGAAGTCATTCAACTTGCTACTACCTTTCTAAAAGATATTCAATTCAAAGGCTTGGCTATTGCCGAATTTAAACGGGATCCAAGAGATGGGAAACTGAAATTTATCGAAATCAATTCAAGAATAGGTTTAACTCAAGCATTATCGATTGCTTGTGGGGTTAATTTGGCTTACTTGTATTATTTATCCCTTACCGGGCAAAATCCATCACCAGTGACAGAGCAGAAAGAAGGGGTCAAATGGGTTTACTTCGTCCGTGATTTTCTTTCCTTTCGCCAAAAACAAAAAAATGGGGAAATGAGGTTCGTTGAGTGGATAAAGAGCTTATATGGAAAAAAGGTTGAGGCTCTCTTTGCTTGGAATGACCCTCTTCCATTTGTTCGGAGTTTTGTTTCCCATTTGCGAAATTTATGGGGGAGACAGTAAAAATGATAAAAGAGGGAGGGAACTTTCTATTTGAATAGTATAGAAGAAATTCTTAGCCGTTGGAAACAATTTGATTGGGAAAAAAAGCTTAAAAATGTCCTTGGTAAAAAAGTGAAATTAGTGGAAGAAAGAATAGAATGCCTCAAAAATTCACGTGAAAAGACAAGTATTTGGAAGTTGGTTCTAACTGATGGCACGGAGTTCATTCCCATTGTGCTTAAAATATACAAACTGCCACTGAAAGAAAATCATAGGTTGGAAATTAATATGTATCAAAAAGCTTATAACATTTATCACGAGATTATGCCGCGTTTGTATTGGCTTGAACCGAATGTAAATGGGAATGAAACATGGATGTTTACCGAATGTTTGAAGCCGTTACGAGGACAAATAAAATTAGCTCCAAATCATTTGGAACGAATTATCCCCACGGTGGCAAAGTTTCATGCCAAAACCTTTGATAATCAATTTGTGAGGCATGCAGATCTTTTCGACGCCTCTCTTCCCCATTTTGATTCTGAGGAGAAGGTAAAGGAAAGGACTAAAGGGGTCAAAAAAGCAATGGAAAACCTAGATTTGGCAATGAAAGATCCTAACTTAAAAGAATTGGTGGAACCAAGGTATAAAATTATCAAAAGAATATTAAAAAAAGGTCCGGTTTTTTTCCCCGAAATTACTGAATCTGGCCAGTGTCTGATCCATGGCGACCTCCATGTCCACAATATTTGCTGTGAAAATGCGAATGATGATGAGGAGAACTGGAAAGTCTCTTTGATTGATTGGGAGTCAGCGAAGCATTATCCTTGCTGGTATGATTTGGTCGTTCTAGTCGAATTATTAATAGATTTTCGCTGGGATTGGCAACAAAGGGAAGAGGAGATTCGAAGTCAATGTGTGCAAATTTATTGCCAAGAAATGCTAAAATATGGGATAACCTTCAGTGAGGATCCACTGAATCTTCTTAAAAAGGCGTATTTACAAAGAACCCTAGAAAAAAAGCTTTCTAGCCATTTGCAAAAGGTGTTGGATGGAGGAAAAAGCACTCTTCTCAAGAGATACCTTGAAAAAATTGAGGTTTGGGGAAAAGAACTTGGGTTATATTAGTGCATCGCACGAATTCATAATACTATAAAGGAGTTTTATGCATGCAAAATATTATACGGTCTTCTCATATATATAGAAATGATAGTTGTGAATCCGGATGAAAGGTACTCGTTACAGGCGGAGCTGGATTTATTGGTTCACATGTTGTCGATTTATTAATTCAATCAGGTTATGAACCGCTAGTAGTGGATAATTTACGTTCAGGTAAACGAGAAAATGTGCCTTCTCACGTTTGTTTCATTGACCTGGACATTTCTTCACCACAAATAGAAGATGTTTTTGCTCGAGAAAAACCGGATGTAGTGATCCATTTAGCGGCACAAGTGGATGTTGCCTACTCGATACAAAATCCAGTTGAGGATGCTAATCAAAATATTCTTGGAACGATTCGTTTGCTTGAATGCTGCAAAAAGTACGATGTGAAAAAATTCATACTTTCCTCATCTTGTGCAGTATACGGAGAAAAAGACGATTGTAGTATAATGGAAACATTTCCTATTCAACCTCAATCCTATTATGGTATTAGAAATGTATATTCAAATATTTAACATACTTCATAACGTACCTTTTACCATTCTAAGATATGCCAATGTTTATGGTCCCCGCCAAACTTCAAAAGGAGAAGGGGGAGTGATTTCTATTTTTTAAGAAAATCCTTAATGGAGAATCCCCCATTTTTTTTGGAGATAGAGAGCAGACAAGGGATTTTGTGTATGTGAAAGATGTTGCTTTGGCCAACGTGCTGGCCATTGAAAAAGGAACAAATGAAATCTTCAATATTGGTTGTGATTCGAAGATAAGTATTAATGAACTTTATCAGATGATTACATCACTTACCTCTATAAATATTCACTCCCTCTCCATGCCCGAACGTAAGGGAGATATTCGCTATAGCCGATTAGATAATACCAAAGCTTCTTATCTTTTGGGCTGGAATCCGGCTTATGATTTGAAAGCTGGATTAAATGAAACTTTAAAGTATTATAAAGGTTTTTAAAATTATAGGCGCATTTGAAGAAATATCGAAAAAAAGGAGATCAGAAATGAATGATTTTGAAAAAATAGCAGCCATGAAAAAAGGCGTTGTAACCGTTCAAGACCTGAGTGGTTACACAATGCTTGGAAAGGGGGCAGATGGATCCGTCTTTCAATTGCCCCCTCAGAAGTGCGTCAAAATTTTTGTTAATGAAGACACACAAAAAAAGGAATTAAATGCACTGCAAAAAGGACAATCGTCTCCAATTATTCCTAAATTATATGAATATGGTTCTAACTATATAGTGATGGAGTTTGTGAAAGGTTATAATCTTAAGCATTATTTAAAAAAAGAGAAAAAACTCTCAGAGGCAATTGTGGGGAAAATATTATCGATGCTCGATGAAATGAAAACTGTGGGTTTTACGAGACTAGATATTGAAGTTCGCCACATTTTTTTCAATGAACTAGGGGAAATAAAAATAATTGACCTTAAGAGGGCATTTAATACGGTCAGATCTGTCCCTACTAAATTGTTGACTGATTTAAAAAAGATTGGATTTTTGGAAGAGTTTTTGGAACATGTGAAAAAGCTTCGCCCATCCTTATATAAGGAATGGAAAAACTTAGTGACTGATAAATAATAAGCATGCCTCAAGCCTTCAAAATCAAGGGCATTTACAACAACCTGATCCACTTCGGAAACCTTCATGATTTTTTTCTTTATCTCTTCACTCGATTCTGTTGTTACCATGGTGACTGTAAATTGCTGATCGAACTGCTCTTCTTCCAAAAGTTCTACGGGTGGTTGCGTCTTGATTACTTCACCTGACTTGTCAAGCACCTCAAATACCATAAACACCCTTGCCGCTTTTAATAGACAGCCCTCACGCAACCCTATCGAAATTTCGAAGCTGTTGAAGCCTTGATCTTTGGACTGCTGAAGTACTGTCCATTCAAATTCATCGTACTCTCCCGCAGTCATTTCCTCATTTTTCAAGAGCGACAGAAGCTGCAACCTGTGCAATTGAGGAAGACACGGGGGACTTCCCTTTTTCAATCAATTCAAATTTAGGACAAAAAAGGAAGCACAACTAGCAGCGAACAAACTTGAAGAATCAATTTTAAACGGTGGAGTAATTCGGGAGTCAAACATCACTTTCGAAACTTTTGGCAAATGAATGGCTAGAATACTATGGAACTCAAGTAAAAGTGAGTAGTGTTAGAGCCCTTAGGATAGCTATGAAGCACCTTGTATCATCATGGGGACACCTTCCGCTACGTAAGATTACAAAGCATATGCATCAATCCCGTATCAACAATCTAAGTAAGGAATTTAGCCAAAACTATATTGACAGTATCCATACGACGGGAAATATGTTCTTCAAGCATGCTATCAGGCAAGACTTGATAAAGACAAATCCAACCTATGGTTTTGTCATGCCAAAGAAGCATGTGACTGTTGAGGATATCGAGGAAGATGAGGTTAAGGAAAAATTTCTTGAGTTAAATGAACTGAAAACCTTTCTACGTATCACAAAAGAACAAGGATTAAATCTAGACTATCTATGTTTTGCTACTTTAGCATATACCGGTATGCGCTTAGGCGAAATGTTAGCATTAAAATGGACAGACCTGGACCTTACTAAGAAAACAATAAGAATCACCAAGACATACTATAATCCAAATAACAGAAGTACAGGTTATCAACTTCTAACCCCAAAAACAAAAAAGTCAATCCGGACAATCATGATTGACGATGGACTTGTCGCCTTATTCAAAGCACACAAGCGTGAGCAGATGGAATTAAAAATGAAACAACGGTTAGTATATGAGGACCAAGATTTCATTTTTGCAGAAAACATCGGTCATCCGAGGGTTATGAAGCAAATGGTATTGCGTTTACAGCGTTTAATGAAGCATATGGATGTAGACAAGCATATTACACCCCATAGCTTTAGACATACTCATACATCCCTTCTCATTGAAGCTGGGGCAGGCGTAAAAGAGATTCAAGAAAGATTAGGGCATTCAGACATCAACACGACGATGAATATTTACGCTCATATGACAAAAAATATCGAAGAAAAGACCTCCCATAAGTTCAGTGAACTTACGAAAGGTCTTCTCTAATTGGTGAAGTAAATTTGTTTCAAAAACTGAAAGTTAGCAAAAAGTTAGCATTTCACTAATCTCCACCTTACAAACCCCTATATACCAAGGGTTCTAGGCGATGATTACATCATGCCGCCCATTCCGCCCATTCCGCCCATGTCAGGCATGCCCATTCCGCCAGCACCAGCAGGTTCTGGTTTGTCAGCAACAACAGCTTCTGTTGTTAAGAACATAGCTGCTACAGAACCAGCGTTTTGTAGAGCTGAACGAGTTACTTTAGTAGGATCGACGATACCGGATTCGATCATGTTCACCCATTGTCCAGTAGCTGCGTTGAAGCCAGTGCCTACTGCTTCGCCTTTAAGGCGCTCTACGATTACAGAGCCTTCAAGTCCAGCATTGTGAGCGATTTGACGAACAGGCTCTTCGATGGCACGAAGAACGATTTTCACGCCTGTTGCTACGTCGCCTTCAGCTTGAATTTCAGCGATTTTATTGTATACGTTAAGAAGTGCTGTACCACCACCGGCTACGATACCTTCTTCAACAGCGGCACGAGTGGAGTTCAATGCATCTTCAATACGAAGTTTACGTTCTTTTAATTCTGTTTCAGTAGCTGCACCGACTTTAATTACCGCTACGCCACCAGCTAATTTAGCAAGGCGTTCTTGTAATTTTTCACGGTCGAATTCAGAAGTTGTTTCTTCTAATTGAACACGGATTTGGTTTACACGAGCTTGAATTTGAGCTGTATCTCCAGCTCCTTCAACGATCGTTGTATTTTCTTTTGTAACAACCACTTTAGACGCACGGCCTAATGAATCGATTGTTGCAGATTTAAGGTCAAGACCGATTTCTTCAGTGATTACTTCGCCGCCTGTAAGAGCTGCGATGTCTTCAAGCATTGCTTTACGACGGTCACCGAATCCAGGAGCTTTAACCGCAACAGCGTTGAATGTTCCACGAAGTTTGTTCACAACAAGAGTTGCAAGCGCTTCGCCTTCTACATCTTCAGCAATTAATAATAGCGGTTTACCTTGTTGTACAACTTGCTCAAGTACAGGAAGGATTTCTTGGATATTCGTGATTTTTTTATCTGTGATCAAGATATATGGATTTTCTAGTACAGCTTCCATTTTATCTGAATCAGTAACCATGTATGGAGATGCATATCCGCGATCGAACTGCATACCTTCTACTACGTCCAATTCAGTTGTGAAACCTTTAGACTCTTCGATTGTGATGACGCCGTCGTTACCAACGCGCTCCATTGCTTCCGCAATCAGTTGGCCGACTTCTTCATCAGCTGAAGAGATGGCAGCAACTTGTGCGATAGATTCTTTGTTTTCAACAGGTTGGGAAATGGCTTTCAATTCTGCGATTGCAGTATTGACCGCTTTCTCGATTCCTTTACGGATACCCATTGGGTTAGCACCAGCTGTTACGTTTTTAAGACCTTCGCGGATCATCGCTTGTGCAAGAACCGTTGCAGTCGTTGTACCGTCACCAGCTACGTCGTTTGTTTTGCTTGCTACTTCAGCAACCAATTTCGCACCCATGTTTTCGAATGCATCTTCCAATTCGATTTCTTTAGCGATCGTCACACCGTCATTAGTGATAAGCGGTGAACCGAATTTTTTCTCAAGAACCACGTTACGACCTTTTGGTCCAAGCGTTACTTTAACTGCATCTGCAAGTGCGTCCACACCACGAAGCATGGAGCGGCGAGCTTCTTCACTAAATTTAATTTCTTTAGCCATTTATAAGTACCTCCCTAAAATTTTAAGAAAATTTTCGTTCAGTTAAGTATGATGTATAATTAGCCGATAACAGCTAGAATGTCGCTTTCACGTAAAATTAAGTATTCAGTGTTTTCGTATTTAACTTCAGTACCTGCATATTTTGAGAAGATAATTAGATCGCCTTGGGCAACCTCTAAAGCAACACGTTCGCCATTTTCAAGGACACGGCCAGTACCAACTGCTACTACCTTACCTTCTTGTGGCTTTTCTTTAGCAGTATCAGGAAGAACAATACCGCTTGCAGTTTTTTCTTCAGTTTGAACTAGTTCAATAATAACGCGATCACCTAATGGTTTTAACAAGTGAAACAACCTCCTCATATTCTCTTGATAATTTGTTACATGATTATTAGCACTCTTCATCATCGAGTGCTAACACATTTATAATATTAAATAAACCGAGCCTTTTTTGCAAGTATCTTATTGAAAATTTTTTATTAATTTCTGATAAATTACGGGTAAACTACTTTAGCATAATGATTTCCTTAACAAAGTTATTTAAATGTTTCGTTAGGGGTACCTTTAAGTGGTGTTCTGCCTCAATTTTTGATACCATTTTGGAGTATGCGTTTATAGCTTGTCCCCATATAAGGAACGTTCCGAGCGGAATGGGTGACTATAAAAGGAGTTTTCATTTTTGAAAAAAGAATATTGGTTCGTCATCATCACTTATATTGCCATGCAATTATCCAGTATTGTTGGGGTACCCATTTTCATGCTGATCGGGTCTTATACCGGAATGCCGGCTGATGAACTCCAAGTGAAATCTGCAGCATACTGGATAGTTTTCAGTTTTCTCGCTGCTTTATTCTTGATTCTTTTTTTAATGAGAAAAGATATGAGGGAAAAGTTGGACACGAGAAATCAAACTTCCGTTTCCATGTCCATATTATGGGCAATTGCAGGAGTGTTCATGGCTCTTTTTGCGCAAAGCATTGCCGGCAGCATTGAACAAATGCTTGGGGTGGAGTCTGAATCTGAAAATACGCAGCAACTCATTTCACTCATTTACAAAGTCCCCATGGTCATTTTCGTCACTTCAGTAATTGGACCTATATTGGAAGAATTAATTTTCCGGAAAATCATTTTCGGATCACTTCATAAACGCTTTAACTTCTTTATTTCAGCTTTAATCAGCTCAGTTATTTTCGGCTTGGCGCATGGTGAATTTGAACATCTTCTTTTATATACGGCAATGGGCTTCACTTTTGCTTTCCTTTATGCAAAAACAGGCCGCATTCTCGTATCAATGAGCGCTCATATTGCGATGAATACGCTTGTTATCATCCTTCAAGTGGTATATCGGGAGGATATAGAGAAGATGATGGATACTGCACAGGCCTTCATCGGAGGTTTATTATGA
Organism: Peribacillus sp. NPDC055009; assembly: GCF_053608705.1. Lineage (NCBI taxonomy): Bacteria > Bacillati > Bacillota > Bacilli > Caryophanales > Bacillaceae > Peribacillus > Peribacillus sp. NPDC055009. The sequence continues at coordinate 81,350 of NZ_JBSGVZ010000022.1, forward strand.
AACGTCAATCACCCTTATTCATGGGCATCATCTATGCAGGCTTAGGAGCTCTTTTTACCGCTATCGCGATTCAAACCGTCAATTCTTCTGGATGGGGACTCTTCGCCTACATACTTGTCCTCATTGCGACTCTTGACTTTGGATCGGGCTTACGCATGATCATGCTGCACTTTAAGATTAAAGCCGCACAAAAAAATAAGAAAAAATAAAAAAACGCTGCAAAGATGCAGCGTTTTTTTCATTCCTCCAAGGCGGCTTCTTCCACTACCGGATAATGTTTCAGGAAGTAGATGAGCGACTGAAGCTCCACGGCCAGGTCAATATGGTGAACCCTTATGGATGGAGGCACGGTCAGCCTTGCAGGTGTAAAATTCAATATTCCTTTTATATCAGCTTTGACTAGACGATCGGTTATCGTCTGGGCTACCTGTGCAGGCACGGTCAATATAGCTGCAGTGATATTATTTTCCTGCAATAACGTATCGATTTGATCCATATGATAGATGGGCACATCAGCTATCCGCTTGCCGACTTTTTCTTCAGAAACTTCGAAAGCCATTTCAATTTTTGTATTATTATTTTTCATGAAATTGTAATTTAAAAAAGCGGTTCCTAAATTTCCTACCCCTATTAAAGCGACTTTGGTCAATTCATCTTGATCTAGTGTTTTTCTAAAGAAGGATAATAAATAATTGACATTGTAGCCGTAGCCTTTTTTCCCAAGCGCGCCAAAGTAGGAAAAATCACGGCGTATGGTGGCAGAATCCACTTTTACAGCTTCGCTTAGCTCTGCCGAGGAAACTCTTTGTTTGCCTGAGGAATGTAAGTTCTTTAAAAATCGATAATACAATGGTAACCTTTTGGCTGTTGCCTGCGGTATCTTTGGGTCATGGTTCATTGTTCTTCCCCGCCTTCACACATGCTTTTCAACTTAATTCTCTATCTGTTTGTTTTACTTGTCTTTTATAATCGTTACTGGAAACTCCGCCTGTTTTCTCCACTAAGAATGTAGGCCCGATCACCATTCCCTTGTCAATGGCCTTACACATGTCATAAACAGTCAAGGCAGTCACGGATGCAGCTGTTAACGCTTCCATTTCCACACCTGTACTCCCTTTTGTCTTAGCTTCCGTTTCAATCCTAAGTCTGTATCCTTGTTCCTCTTTTTCCCACTCAAAGGCTATATTGACCCCTTGCAGAGCAATGGGATGGCACATCGGAATGATATTGGATGTATTTTTGCTGGCCATTATTCCTGCAACCTGTGCAACAGCCAGTACATCACCTTTTTTCATTTTCTGGTTCGTGACCAATTCATATATTTCATCATTCAATAAAATGCTCGATTGAGCTACTGCCGTCCGGGTTGTTTCAGGCTTAGCACTCACATCGACCATTTTGGCCCTGCCCTGTTCATTAAAATGCGTTAAGTCTCCCATTTAAGTAACCCCTCCTAAATCATACACTATTATTCCACTTTATGTAACAGCTTTTGTTTTACCATGGAACCAAGCTGTTGCCGATAATAACTAAAATACGTTACACTATCTATAATCAATTGAGGTGAAATCTATGATTTTATTACAAATCAATCAACTATCGAAATATTATGGAGCTGAACTTATTTTATCAAATATGAAGCTCGAAGTTCAAAATAAAGATCGAATTGCACTTGTCGGCCGTAATGGCGCCGGAAAATCGACTCTGCTAAAAATCATAGCCGGGAAGATTTCCCATGATGGCGGTGAAATTATCAAACCAAAAGGCGTCACAATCGGCTATATGGCCCAGGATACGGGATTGGAATCCGAACTGACCATTTGGGATGAGATGCTGACGGTATTCACGGACCTTATAGAGCAGGAAAAGGAACTGCGTCGCCTTGAAGCTGATATGGCCAGACCTGACATCTTTGAAAACGAAACGGTTTACCAAAAAGTGCTGAATGAATACGACACTTTGATGGTGGCATTCAAAGAGAAGGGCGGTTATCAATATGAAGCGGATATCCGTTCCGTATTGCATGGGCTTCAGTTTGCTGACTTTGACTATTCTACCCCAATTTCCACATTAAGCGGCGGGCAAAAAACAAGGCTTGCATTAGGAAAGCTGCTTTTAAGGAAACCGGATATATTGATTCTGGATGAGCCGACGAACCATTTGGATATTGAAACCCTATCTTGGCTTGAACAATATTTACAAGGGTACCAGGGAGCTGTGCTCATTGTTTCCCATGACCGCTATTTTTTAGATAAAGTAGTGAACCTGGTATATGAGATTTCCCGGAATAACATGAAAAAATACTATGGTAATTATAGTTCTTACCTAGAGGGAAAAGCGGAAGATTATGAGCGGGACATGAAACTGTTCGAGAAGCAGCAAGGGGAAATCGAAAAGCTTCGCGACTTTGTCCAACGTAATATCACAAGGGCTTCGACCACGAAAAGAGCACAAAGCAGACGCAAGCAGCTCGAAAAGATGGATGTTTTGGACAAGCCGCAAGGGGATGAAAAATCCGCGAATTTTTCTTTCCAGATTGAAAGGCAAAGCGGAAATGAAGTACTCCACCTCCAGGACTTGGCTATCGGATACGAAGGGGAAACGGTATCAAGGAATATAAATTCCCGGATGACAAAGGGAGAGAGCATAGCTCTTGTTGGCCCAAATGGAGTTGGAAAATCAACTTTATTGAAAACGATCATTTCTAAGCTGCCTGCACTTTCTGGGGAATTCCGTTTTGGAACGAACGTAGAAGTCAGCTACTACGATCAAGAACAGGCTAACCTTGTTTCCAATAAACGCGTACTCAATGAATTATGGGACGACTATCCCCTTAAACCGGAAAAGGACATCCGCACCGTACTTGGTAATTTCCTATTTAGCGGGGACGATGTTTTGAAAACCGTTTCCACACTAAGCGGGGGCGAAAAGGCTCGGCTTGCTCTTGCCAAAATGATGATGCAAAAAGGTAATTTTTTAATTCTTGATGAACCAACGAACCATTTGGACCTCGATAGTAAATTGGTGCTTGAAAACGCTTTGATCGATTATCCGGGAACTATTCTTTTCGTCTCACATGACCGTTATTTCATAAATCGGATAGCAACGAAAGTGATAGAGCTCTCCAAAGACGGCAACGAAGAATTTCTCGGTGATTATGATTACTATTTAGAGAAGAAACAGGAGCAAGCGGAAATCAAAGCACTTGAACAGCAGGATCAGGCTAAAACTTTAGATGCAGCTGTAGAAAAAACAAATTACAAAATTGATAAAGAAGCAAAAAAAGCAGAACGCCAGCGAAAACGGCGCATTGAGGAAATCGAGGCAGCCATGGAGCGTCTTGAAACCGAAATAAGCGAATATAATGACCTCCTATGCGATCCAAATGTTTTTCAGGACCACGAAAAAGTGATGGAAGTCCAAACAAAGCTTGATAATGCACAGGAAAAATTGGACCAGCTGCTCGAAGAATGGGCTGAACTGGAAGAATGACAAATGACCGGGTCAATCGACTCGGTCTTTTTCACTTCAAATTAAAAAGTTATCCACAAACTTGTTAACAATTCACTTACCGTTTATTAGCCAATAATTTGGGTTATACACATTATCCACAGAAACATATCCACTTATCCACAAAAACACCACTTTATACACATGCAGTAGGATGATCAAAAAAACTTTATCCACAGAATATTCTATTATTTCATTAACACGATAAAAAGACAGGATGCCGAAGTGTGGGATCCTGTCTTCTCGTCAATTAAAATGCTTCTATATCCAATCCAGGATTTCCGTTCAAATCCAAACCAGATCGTTTTCCTTTTTCAAACATGACACTGCCAGCAGCACCGATCATGGCGGCATTGTCTGTACAAAGATAGAGGGGCGGAATGGATATATCCATAGGTAAATCCTTAAAAGCTTCCGTTAATGCTTCCCTAAGGCCTTTATTTGCCGCAACTCCTCCAGCAAGCAATACCTGCTTCACATTATATTCCTTTGCAGCTTTTACAGCTTTCATTACAAGCACTTCTATCACGCTTGCTTGGAAACTTGCCGCTAAATCTTTAGGTTCGATTTTTTCCCCGCGCTGTTCTGCATTATGCAAAGTGTTGATCACCGCCGATTTCAACCCGCTGAAGGAAAAATCATAGCTGCCATCCAACCATGCCCTAGGCAGTTTTAAAGTTGGTGAGCCTTCTTGCGCAAGCCTATCGATATGAGGACCGCCAGGATAAGGGAGCCCCAATGTTCGAGCCACTTTATCATACGCCTCTCCTGCTGCATCATCCCGCGTCTCCCCTATCACCTTGAAAGAACCTGGCTCTTCTAAAAGCACCAATTCTGTATGACCTCCCGAAACGACTAAAGAAAGCGCAGGATATTCGATCTCCTGAATAAGCCGATTTGCATAGATATGACCAGCGATATGATGCGTACCGACAATTGGTATTCCATGTGCGAAAGCTACAGCCTTCGCCGCATTCACGCCTATTAATAGTGCCCCAACAAGGCCGGGGCCTTCTGTAACGGCAATGGCATCCAAGTCTTCATATGTAACACCGGCTTGCAGCAGTGCTTCTTCAAGAACAATCGTAATTTGTTCTACATGATGACGGGAAGCTATTTCAGGGACGACACCGCCAAAACGTTTATGGCTTTCAATTTGTGAAGCCACGACATTACTCAGTATCTCCGTACCATTTTTTATGACAGCTGCCGCAGTTTCATCGCAGCTCGTTTCAATACCTAATATAAATTGATCTTGTTTCATGAAAAATTCACCCACATAACATAAGCATCTTCTTGATTGTCTGTATAATAATTTTTTCGGATTCCGCCCTTTTGGAAACCTAGTTTTTCATAGAGCGAAATGGCTACTGCATTACTGACACGGACCTCTAGCGTCATCCTCACCACACCCATCGAAATGGAGATTTCAATCATCTTCCTGAGCAAAGCTTCTCCTAGCTTTTGCCCTCGGTATTCTGGCAATATCGCTATATTGGTAATGTGCGATTCATCAATGACGATCCAGGCACCGCAATAACCGGCGATTTTACCTTCATCCTCTATCACCATGTATACAGCATATTGATTATGATTCAATTCATTAAAAAAAGCTTCCCGGCTCCAAGGCAAAGTAAAGGACTGCTTTTCCACGTTTAGCACTTGGTCGATATCTTCCGTATTCATCTTTCGGAACGTCAATGTTTTACTCATAATAATCGGTCGCTTTCCTTGTTTATTTCCCCTGCTGTTCAAGCCACTTTGCTTCTGCTTCAGCCATGCGGATATAATTCGGTACAAACTGGTGAACATCCACTTCAGTCTTATCAAGACCAATGAAGGCCAGTTCGCTTGGCCTTGAATTATATGACTGTACCGGAGCAAATACCGCCAATTCCCCTAATGCATCCGTAATTGCATCCCGATGGATGTCCACATCTTGACCAACAAATAAAACAGGACGATTTAATTCCTTCAATTGACTCGCCCACTCAGAGGATAGAATATTACAATCTTCTATGACTGTCTTTAAAGAGTCCTTTTCCATTTCATATAATCCAGTATAAATCTGCCCTCTTCTTGCATCGAACAAGGGAGAGATCACCCCGTTAAAATATCGTCCATTAGCTGCTAAAACCTCTAAGCTGGAAACACCTGATAAGGGAATCTGAAGCGTCCAGGCCAAGCTTTTCGCTATCGTCACTCCAATCCTGACCCCTGTATATGAGCCTGGACCTTGAGCGACCACAATCTTAGTCAATTCCTTCGGTTTAGTATCACAATCCCTCAGCAGTGTTTCAATTGCCGGCATTACCCGCACCGAATGATTTTTCTTTAGGTTCGTCGTATACTCACCAATTACTTGATTCTCGTTTACCAGTGCAATCCCTAATGTAAAATTCGATGTATCTATAGCTAAAACCTTCATCAAATAATCTCCTTACATAACTTTACATATCGTTCGCCTTTGGCTTCCAAAACAATACGCCGGCTGGTATCGCCCAGACGATAGATATAAATGGTCAAGATTTCCTCTGGAAGGTGATCCTTTATTAAATGGGCCCATTCAACGACAGTCACACCATCACCATCAAAATATTCATCAAAGCCTAGATCTTCTTCCGATTCACTTACCCGATATACATCCATATGATACAAAGGCAAGCGACCCATGTATTCCTTTATTATCGTAAAGGTAGGGCTATTCACCATTCTGGTAACACATAGTCCTTTAGCCAGCCCTTTTGTGAATGCCGTCTTCCCTGCACCCAAGTCACCTTCTAATGCCAGAACATCTCCACTGGAGAGCTTTTGTGCCAACCTATGCGCAAATTGCGCAGTTTCTTCCTCACTCTGAGAAATCCATTCAACATGTTGCATATATCAATCACCTTTATCATTATTAGGAAACGTCCTATAGTTCATGTCTATAACCATAAACGCAATATTATGGAATGGAACAAAAACCATTCTATATGTAGTTTACCTTGTTTCAAAAGAAGAAACAAATAAGTTAGGGACATAATTATTCGAATTTCAGATAAAACAAAAAAACGAAACCTAAGTTTCGTTTTTTTCATGATTGCGGGGACAGGATTTGAACCTGCGACCTTCGGGTTATGAGCCCGACGAGCTACCGGACTGCTCCACCCCGCGACGGTATGAATGTTACTTTTATAAATATAGTATTCCCATTTATTTAAAAAGAATACAATGATTATAGCTTGGCGGCGTCCTACTCTCACAGGGGGAAACCCCCAACTACCATTGGCGCTGAAGAGCTTAACTGCCGTGTTCGGAATGGGAACGGGTGTGACCTCTTCGCTATCGCCACCAAACATTTAATCTTTTAGCACATTTATTATCATACCATGTATGAAATCAAAATGCAAGAAGAAATTTTCATTCCTTCAAAACTAGATAATATTAAGAAGGTATTTCATTTTTTAAAAAGCGTTGGTTAAGTCCTCGATCTATTAGTATCAGTCAGCTCCACATGTCGCCACGCTTCCACCTCTGACC
>NZ_JBSGVZ010000023.1:0-68243 GCF_053608705.1 Peribacillus sp. NPDC055009
TGGTGCGTTGGAAATTGGTTCACCACTGTAACCTGCACTTCATCTCTTTTGTAATATTCACGTACGGATAAGGCAGATAGCAATCCAGCGTAACCTGCACCTAAGATGACGATTTGTTTTGACATAGTTAATCCCCCGTCCTTACTGATTGAAAGTTAATCAAATTATTTTTGGTTTTTACGTTCTGAAGAGACTTCAAGAAAAGCTTGGGCGAAACGGAAAAGCTTTTGTGCTTGCGGATCTTTCATCATTCTTAACAGACCAAAAAGACCGATCACATCAGTATTCGCTTCTGCACGATCCTTAGCTTCGATGGCATTAGCCGCAAGACCTTTCACTGAACCCACTACAGGTGTAACGATCTCCGAAATGGCGCTGACCGTATCATTTTTCAAGACATCATCAGTCGCAACCGATTGAGCGAAATCATAAGACTTTGTTAAAATATTCACTAACTCAGTCAGTTTTGGTAACTGCTCAACTAAAGTGTTCAATGATTCCTGAACCTCAGGCTTTAATAATTGGTCCAGTACATCTAATTGTTTTTGGCGGGCATTAAGTTGTTCAGTTTGTGATTGGGTAATCGTTTCTGACATATCCAATTCTCCTTTGCAATAAGCATTTTGTTGAGGTAAATAGAAAAACTTGTAAAATATTACACAATGTGTGACCAGAAAAAATACTAACAAAAATGTAATAAATGCTATCCTATAGTATATCCCTTTAGTGGCTTGAAAACAGCTGATTTTTTAAAAAAGATTCATAAAATAATCTTTTCCTGCTTATTTGATGTACAGATTGCAATGAGAGTTACCGTTATTTACCTATAATGGACTTTAAGAGGGGGTCTAACATCGAAGCCTGTCATACATATTTCCATCTTGATTTGCCATCCTAAATGATGGAGGTGAAAAAATGTGACTGATTCAGAATCTAAACTTACAGAAGAGAATAATGATAAGAAGCTTCATAAACTGGTTGGCAGTATGGAATATACCAAAGCGCAACTATCGGAAGGTATGAATGGAATTTCTGAAGTTTACCTCAAAAACAGTGAGGAAGGCACATCGGTAACACCTGATAATTAATATTGTTGTGTAAGCATAGCGAAACAGTTATGCTTACTTATTTTTGTAATAAATCCCACTCTTAATTCACAAACTATAGTTGTTTAAATATTCTAAAAGTACCCTTGACTTTATCGTGAATTGACGTAAGATAAAGTATATAGCCATGGTGTAAACAAGTAGTTTTTTCTAGAAATTCTACTCTGCCATCGTCTAAAATGGACTCGGTGATTTAAAAGATGAATCTATAAATAACTGTCGAATCTAATAGACTTCGCCGCCCTGCGAAGCTAAACCTAGATCAAAAACCAGTTATATCAATTATTTCTTATTGATATGACTGGTTTTTTTTATTTCATCATTCATCTTGTTCCGTTTTTGGCGTAAGAAAATCCAGCGGCTGGCTGATACTCTTTCACACAGTTCTATTAATCGGTGCAAGTGGCGCAAGGCAATGTCAAAAGGTATAAAGTATTTTAAATCTTGTAGCAGGGGTGGGAGTTATATGATAGGTACGAAGCAAACTAGGCTCGCAATTGATGTAGGCGGAACTTTTACGGATGTGTTCGTTTTTGATGAAAGTACGAAGGAAATTTCAATTACGAAAACGTCGTCGACTCCTTTGAATCCAGAGGTCGGTATTTTGGATGGAATTGCGAAAGCGGAAATAGATTGTGAAAATATTAAAGTTTTTTCCCATGGTACAACAGTAGGCACCAATGCCTTGATTGAAAGAAAATTGCCAAAGACAGCATTGATTACATCCGCTGGATTTCGGGATGTATCGGAAATCCGCCGAGGAACCAAGCTTGAGTTATGGGATACATATGATGATGTAGCCAAACCGTATATCCAAAGAAGAGACCGTTTTGAAGTGGAAGAACGCATCGACTTTGCAGGGAATGTCTTGACGGAAATCAATGAAGAGGAAGTACGGTCACTGGCAAGGAAATTAAAAAGACGCGGTACCGAATCGATTGCGGTTTGTTTCATGAACTCATATGTAAATGGAAGCAATGAGGCGAAAGTGAAACGAATCATCAAGGAGGAACTCCCGGATGTTTATATATGCATTTCAAGTGAAGTCCTTCCTGAGATTTTTGAGCATGAGCGCATGAGTACGACGATTGTCAATGCGGTTTTAGGACCGACTGTCAGCAAATATATTAAAACCCTTGAAGGTGAAATGACTAAACGGGGATATGAAGATGACATATTAGTGCTTCACTCCGGCGGAGGGGTAATGACATCCCAAACCGTTCCCCGTTATGCAGCAAGACTTGCAAGCTCCGGCATCGCTGCAGGTGCGATTGCCAGTAAACATATCGCCCAGCTTTGCGGCTTTAATAATGCCATTGGGCTGGATATGGGGGGGACGAGCACCGATATTTCCTTGATGCATGAAGGTGATTTACGAATTACGAAAGATTGGTATATCGAGTATGGATATCCGATAGGCTTCCCAAGTATTGAAATCTTGACGATAGGAGCAGGAGGCGGAAGCTTAGCTTGGGTGGATGAAGGAGGTTCTTTACGCAATGGCCCTCAAAGTGCAGGGGCTGTTCCTGGACCTGCTTGCTATAGCAGGGGCGGCGTAGAACCGACCAATTCCGATGCCAATATTGTCTTGGGACGACTTGGCACCAAACTATTGGATGGACAAATGGAACTGGATAAACAAAAAGCGATTGAAGTCGTGGATAAGATCGCCAAGAAATTTGATTATACGATTGAAGAAGCAGCGAACGCCATCACACGGGTGGCCAATGCCAATATGTGTGATGCTCTAAGGCTGATTTCAGTCAGACGGGGATACGACCCTCGCGACTTTGCACTTGTGGCTTTCGGCGGGGCTGGGCCCTTGCATGGAGCGTACCTGGCCAAGGAAATGGAAATCCCGACCGTCATCATCCCGCCGCATCCGGGTGTAGCCGCCGCAATGGGATGCCTGTTGGTCGATGTTCGTCATGATATATCCAAAACCTATGTCAAAAACGTCAAGGATGTATCGTTAAAAGATTTAGAGAAAGAATTCATCGGAATGGAAAAAGAGGCCGCGGAGTTATTGCAAGAAGAAGGAGTCGCTAAAGAAGCTTCCACATTGATGAGATATATTGACATGAGGTATATGGGACAGTGGCGTTCATTGGCGATAGAAGTCGATTGCCCGATTTCTTCTTTGGAAGAGACCCTTGAACGTTTCCATCAAGAGCATGAACGCGAATTTTCTTTCTCCGATAAAGAACAGACCGTGGAAATTTACGGACTGCTCGTTACGGCTATCGGAACTGTACCAAAACCTGAATTCCCGACTTATGAACCTGGAGGCACACTTGCCGATGCCTTGAAGGAAACGCGTGATGTCTATTTTGAAGAAGAGGGATATGTGAATACGAACGTCTATAACCGGGAACTCATTCCGGCCTTTTCTGAAATCACGGGCCCTGCCATAGTGGACCAGCTTGATACAACTACTGTCATACCACCAAATTTCACGGCAAAAGTTGATAAATACAGAAACTTGATTCTTTCCCAAAATAAATAAAAAGAGGTGGATTTCATTGTCGAATAAACAGTTAGTTGACCAAACTGGAGTTGGAACAGGTTTAGATCCGGTGACATTTGAAGTGATAAAAAATGGCTTCGTTAACCTTGTAGACCAGATGGCGGAACAAATCCTTCGGACATGCTATTCCTTCGTCATTTATAATCGGGATTTCAGCTGTGCTCTTTGTGATGCAGAAGGAAATACAGTCATGCAAGGGACGCAGGATATTTCGGTCCATGTAGGAACATTGCATCTAACGGCAAAGGCGGTAATAGAGGACTTCGAAGATGATATCCATCCTGGGGATGTATTCTTGGTCAATGACCCGTATCGAGGCGGCACTCATTTCAATGACACACGCGTCCTCTTGCCTGTCTTCCATGAGAACAAGCTCATTGCGTTCATGCAGACGAATGGTCACTGGGCCGACATGGGGGGATCGACACCTGGCTCCTTTGATATCAATGCCAAGGAACATTTCGGCGAGGGGGTAAGGATTCCGCCGCTTAGGATTTATAGTAAAGGAACATTTTTAAAAGATGTTGTCAATGTGCTCGCTTTGAACATGCGCGTACCTGAAGAACGTGTCGGCGATTTACGTGCTCAAGTGGAAGCGGCCAAGGTAGGCGAGCGCCAGTTGTTTGCCATCATCGAGAAGTATGGAATCGATACGACTTTGTCCGCCTTTTCGGAAGTGCAGAATTATGTGGAGCGTTTGGCAAGGGCCAAGGTTGCGGCTTTACCGAATGGAACCTGGGAGACCGTTGATTATATTGATATGGATCCTGAAGCCGGAGACGGACTGATTCCGATCCGGGTTAAAATGACCATCACGGATGACGAGATCCTATATGATCTTTCTGGATCGCATTCTTATATCGGCTGCTTTTTGAATGCTGGTTTCGGGGCATCTTTATCGGCAGCATACTCAGGAACCAAGACATTCTTTCCTGAAATACCCCTGAACTCCGGCTTTTACAGAGTGGTGAAGATCGAACTGCCGGAAAACTCCGTCGTCAATGCCCCTGCACCGATTGCCGTAACCGGTTTTTGTTCAGGGGCCTATGAAAAAATCATGAGTGCGTGCTTCGAACTCTGGTCCAACATCATGCCGGAAAGAGCGATCGCATGCTCATTTAACCTGGAGTATTTACTAATCGGCGGTTGGGATCAACGCCAGGAGCAGGATAAATACTTCATGTGGTACGACTGGATGGCAGGCGGTCATGGAGGCCGCAATGATCGGGACGGTGTAAACGCCACCTCCCCGACATTCGGTTTGGGACTCAGCGTACAGCCTTGCGAAGGGCAAGAAAGATTGTCGCCTGTCGTGACGATGAAGCATGAAATCATTACCGACTCTGCCGGGCCGGGTAAATACCGCGGCGGGTGCGGTGTAGAAAAGGGAGGTACACTCACCAATGTCAAAAACACGGTCATGTCCTATTGCTGTGACCGTTCCCGTTCAATAACATGGGGAATTTTTGGTGGGCTTCCTTCTTCCCCGCATGGAGCATGGCTGAATCCGGGCAAGGAAGACGAACGATATTTAGGTGCGATTTTCTCAAATGTAAAAGTGAAGCAAGGAGATTCCTTTGTGCGCCCATCCGCTGGGGGCGGGGGACTGGGAGATCCGCTTGAAAGAAGTCCCGAAGCTGTTTTGGAAGATGTTATCGATGAGTATGTTTCAATTGAGCGAGCTAAAAAAGATTATGGAGTCGTGATCAAGGAAATAGATAAAGATCTCGATTTATTCGAAATAGATCTTGAAGCAACGAAACAAGCTAGGTCGTATATCAAAAACAACCGCAAACAATGGCTTGAGGAAAACATACAAAGCGTGGAAGATAAATTCGGCAATGGAGAGCTGGATAGTCTCGATGTCATTCGCCAGTATGGTGTCATCATCGATTATGCAACGAATAAAGTCCTGCCAGAATCAACGAAACAGTTCCGTGAATCCATGAAAACCCGTTCGTTGGCATATTGGAAGTAACGTGAAAACATTAGGAACCTTAGACTGCAGACGAACTCGAAGAAAACGAGTTTGCCTGCAGTTTTTTCCTTTAAAAAAAGATTTAGATGATTTCAGAAATTCGGCTCCCTTTCCGCCGACTGCCTGCGGAATGCGAGCGCCTGGACCGGAAATCAACATCCAAATTGTATAGGTTCCTAAGACATTCTTAATGGAAACCCATCAATTCCTTCACATGTTCACAATTATCTCTTGAAGTGAGCATTTCCAAGAGCGTAAAGGCAACATCGAAAGCTGTGGATGGATTGTAGGAAGTAATGATATTGTCCGTAACGACAATCGGTTCGTTTACGACAATCGCACCAAAATCTTTTAGCTGCCTCTGTCTCTTACTGGTTGGATGGTTGTATGTTGTGGCTTTTCTTCCCTTCAATATCCCGCTTATTCCTAGTGGGAGAGAACCTACACAAATGGTTGCTATGATTTTGTTCTTATTATGAAAATGCTTGATCACATCAAGAAACCTCTGATCATAGGCATCCTCATAAAAACCGGCTTCTTCAAAACCTCCTGGAATGGCCAAAGCATCGAAGTCATCCAGGTTCACTTGATCGAGGGTCAGTTCGGGCTGCACGATGAAATTCCATGTGCATTTCAATTGTTCGTGAAGTCCCACCGTAACCAGGTCTGTGGTGCCATCACCCTCTAATTTATTCCATCCCAATACATCTGTAAACACACTTGCTTCAACCGCTTCGAATCCATTGGATAGCAGCAGCAATACTTTTTTCATAGCAGTGTCCCCCTTGTTTATATTTGAATTAATTATATAAAAAGCAAATCCCCTAATACATACGATTAATTACGTAATCATTCCTTTTATATTTATTTTATAATGTATTTGAAAGGAATCGGTTTATAAAAAAAGTAGGGGTGATTGAATTGGATCGAACGGACAAAAAAATACTTTCCTTACTGGAGAATAATGGTCGTATGTCCATGAAAGAACTGGCACATGAAGTTTCCTTAACGGCTCCAGCAACGAAAGAACGTGTGAATAAATTAGAGGAAAGCGGAGTGATTAAAGGTTATAAAACAGAAATATCCCTTGAAAAACTTGATAGAAGCATAACGGCATTCATATTATTCGAAACGGATCGATGCAAAGACTTTTATCAATTCAGCTTGAACCATCCGGAAGTTCTGGAATGCCACCGGTTAGCCGGTCAATACAGTTATCTTATTAAAATAAGTACATTTTCCATGGAAACGTTGGAAGACTTCGTCGATGAAGCCATTAAATATGGGAAATCGTCCACCCACCTGATATTCTCTTCCGCATCGAAAAATGTTTTTTCAGGAGATGAGATCTAAACCGGCTTTAACCCATTTACTTGCCAACTTTTTAATATATGACCAATTAGCAGGAAAAAACTCCACCAATATAGAAAGTAAATAGTAACAAAAATCACAGTTGGATGTTCAAAAAGGGAGTGGAGAGAGTGAGTTTTGTTTATGAGGAAGATAAAATAATGGAATTCCTTTTGCAGAATAAAAGTGAGTTTGAAGAATATCTTTTATCAGCAGCGGTCAATGTCAGGGATAAAATCGAAGAAATTTTACTGATTGGAAATGTCGACCTTTTGAATAATGCACATAAGCTCATTCGATATATAGTGGAACATAATGAAACGGATATGATTGCCTTTGCCGAAAAAGAGGGAGTTACGTGGGCAACCCACTCCTTGACGCTTTCATTCAAGCTGGAATGGATTCAAGCCCTTCGCAGAACGCTTTGGACCTTTCTTTATAAGTTTGAACAAGATAAGAAAGCGTTTATTGAGGATTCCAAGGTCTTTTTTGAATTAGAGAAAAAAGTGAATGAAAGTGTTGATGTTTTTCTTAAATCCTTTTTCGTCAGTTACTCCGATTATAAAGACAAATTGATTCTCGCTCAGCAAAACTTGGTGGAAAATCTATCCGTCCCAATCATTCCCGTCACTTCCACCACCTGTGTCCTTCCTTTAATCGGGACAATCGATTATTCACGAATACAGATAATCGAAGAAAAAGTATTGATGGAGATAGGTAAACTGCGGATACAGACCTTGATCTTGGATTTGTCCGGTATCATCGAAATGGAAGTTGAAATGATCAATGATTTGATGAAAATCCTCGATGGTACGGCAATGATGGGGTGTAAAGCTGTGGTGACTGGATTACGCCCAGAGGTTGTTACGAAAATGATCCGTTCAGGAATTCAGCTCGATAATAAAGCAGAAACAAAGGGTACACTGCAGCAGGCCTTGAAGGACTATCTTGTAGTCACCTAAATCGTGAAGTGGAGTCGCCATGTTTTGGTGACTTTTTTTTGTGGGTAATTTGGGATATTAAGGTAATTTATTTGCTGTTTTATCATATCCGAATAAGTATATGGAATGGGAACAGATGCTCCGAAAAGAACTGAATCTTGGTTTCAGAGTGAATCTATTCCGAACCCCCAATTGTTGATAAATTCAAGAAAATCCAGTTTGCCTACAGTTTTTTCTGAAAAAATTCCATTTGATCTCCGCCGGAGACTTTATTCGACCTACCCAGCAGTTTATTCGACCGTTGAAGGAGTTATTCGACCTACCCGGCAGTTTATTCGACCGTTCACAAATTTATTCGACTCTACTTCGGATTCCGGAGCATTTGTCTTGCGGTCCACGCATTAAATCCCGCTCCCGATTGTTGCCAAGCCCTCATCAAAGCAAGCATCTAGCAGGTCTCGTCTAGCCAGTTATCGGCAGGAGTTTCGCCAATTTCTTCTATGCAACCTTCCAAAGAAGGTTGGTTTCACTTCAGCAAGGAATAGACATATGTATCATGAGGGATACCGTTTTGGTAAATATAACTCCTTAATATTCCTTCTCGAATGAAGCCCAGCTTAAGCAAGAGCGCACTTGATGGCTGGTTTTCCAGAAAAACGACCGCGCCGATGCGGGTTAAATCAAGGTCGTTGAAACCGTAAGCGATAATTTCTTTAAGCGCTTCTGACACAAATCCTTTGCGCCAATGTGAAGGATGGATTTCATAACCGATTTCCGCTCGTCTGTATTTAGGACTGTGGGCATGAAAACCGATGGTGCCAATCAATTCCTGCGTATCTTTTCTTTCAATTCCCCATCTTATGGCTCGTTTTTCACGATGGTTTTTCGCAAAAGATGCTACAATATCCTTCGCTTGTTCAACATTTTCCAATGAGTCCTGGCCATAAAAGCGGGTGACTTCATCTTTTGATAAACATTGGAAAAGAGCTTCCGCATCACTTTCATGAATTTCCCGTAAGCGTAACCTTTCCGTGTTCAATAAAGGAAACATTTTTTCTCCTCCTATATCAGTTTTCTATCTATTCGGGCTCCACGAAGGTTTTTCCTTTATTATGAAGTGCCTAATTTTCTGGTGATTTCGGTGATAATCGGACAAGCTAAAAACGTTAGATGCATTAAACAGTTCAACCTAAAAAAGCATTAATGAAGGGGAGATAGATCATGGGAAAAAAACATCGTAACCGTACCGGTTCACCGAAAAAGAATAACCATATTCCGAAAGCGGACATCATTGCAGAACATGAAGCACACGGTAAGGAATATTCTGCGAATAAACGAAAGAACGGTCCTGGCTCCAATACAGATTGAGTAACCTAGTGACCGCTCTAGCCTTTAAGGGCAGGGCGGTCATTTGTGTTTCTTGCCATCAAAGGGTTCATCCTATATCTTAAAGAATGAAGAACCATTGAAGGGAGTTAGGATGATGAAAGCACTTGTTTTTGATGATTTCGGCGGGCCGGAAGTTCTGTCTGTATGGGAAATTGCAGAACCTGAACATTCAAAATCAGCCGTGATCGTTCGAATGAAAGCAATCGGATTGAATTTTGCTGATGTATATAGAAGGAAAGGGAATTATCATTTGGTGGGTGATCCCCCATTCATTCTAGGGTATGAAGGAGCAGGGGTCATCGAATATGTCGGGGAAGATGTCCGTCATGTGAAAGTGGGTGATCGCGTCGGGTTTGCTGATGTTCCCCATGCCAACGCGGAGCTGGTTTCAGTTCCAGCTGATAAACTTTTACCGCTGCCTGAAGGCATTTCCTTTGAAACGGCCGCTTCCGTTTTACTTCAAGGATTGACTGCCCAATATTTAACTCATGACAGCCATCCAGTTAAAGAAGGGGAAATCATTCTGGTCCATGCCGCTGCAGGGGGAGTCGGTCAATTACTGACACAGATGATCAGGATGAATGGCGGTCAGGTCATTGGCTTGACCTCATCGAATGATAAAGCGGCTGTTGCCAAACAAATGGGTGCGGATCATGTTATCCTTTACGGATCGGACTGGGTGGATTCCATTAAGGATATAACCGGTGGTAAAGGCGTTGATGTTGTTTATGAATCAGTGGGTCAAACCTTGATGGATAGTTTCAGTGCGACTAAGACTGGAGGAACTGTTGTATTTTTTGGGATGGCAGGCGGTGATCCAGAAAAAATCGACCCGAGAATGTTAATGGATACATCCAAGGCATTAATTGGTGGTGACCTTTGGAACGTCCTGACTACTCATGAAGAACGGACAAGAAGAACAGCAGAGCTATTCCAATGGATTCTGTCAGGGGAAATCCACATCAAAGAACCGACTCTTTTTTCGTTGGAAAATGGGGCGGATGCGCATAGACTTCTTGAAAGCCGGAAGAGTTCGGGGAAAATATTATTAATACCATAACAGGTCATGGGGCTTTCCATTCTAAATGGGGGCCCATTTCTTTTACCCGTATAGCGTCCTGTCACATTCAATACCTTATTCATACTGATGAATCAGAACCTTTTTAAGTTCCTTATTATAGACCCATTCTACCCTTAGAATAACTCCAGATAAATGTCCTTGTCCTTACAGGGGTTATGACCTGCTGTTAAAACAACTTGATGACCAAGTTGGCTTATCCACAAGATTCATATGCAACACGCGAATTCAGAGGAGAAATCCACAATGGGCCAATCACCAAACAACAATCGTCATTCTTCAATCCACAGGCGTTCGATACAAGCAAAAAAAGAGAACGGACCCGTTCCCTTGGAAAACTTATGAATAGCAGGATTAGGTAATGAGAGACAAACACTTTTTTTAGTGATCCTTGTGGTGCGGTGAATATATGGATGATCTGCCTTAAGTACTTTTCTGTCGTTCTGACTCCCGGGCCATCATATGAAGCGGGCTCTGAATGCCCCCGTCCCAATCACTGTGGAGCAATGCATACAATCAACGTATCGAATTCAGTGGAAGATACATTCCTTAATGGGTATTGGTAAGTTTCTTCATAAATCATAAGGCTTCGTCCCCTTTGGCATCCATCCTTTTATAGAGTCTATATAAACATTAAATCGGTAAAAGTAGCATCGTTGGGGTAAATAGTTTTGGAAGTATTTTGACGTTATTTCGCTATATTAAAAAAATAGTAAATTAGTTGCACAAAAGTGATAAAATGGGTAAATGGAAACATACATGACAAGGAGAGACATTTCAAACCATGATACTTTCACTACTCGGTTTCATCTTAAAAGGAATTTTAATGAAAATGCCATTTGCCATATTGGGACTTTCCTTGATTCCGCAGAGATGGACAAACGCAATCACCAAAAAAGATATACCTTTTTTCATTGAACAAGTGCTGAGACTTTTAGTTTCTGCTGCCGTATTGTTTTTCGTTATCGATATCATGCTGCTGGATCTTACTGCCGCTGCATTCTTTTCGTGTTTTGCCATTATTCTCGGGCTCATTCTCATCATCGATTCAAGATTGTTTATGTACAGTGCCAGTGAATCTTTAGGTACCCGACGGAATCGGAGTGGAAATGAAGCGGCAAAGCAGCCTAAAACACCTTGGAACGTACATTTCAACAGCTTGATGGGTGTCGTGTTGATTGCCGCATGGGTCATCATGCTGTTTTACCCGCTCACTTTTGCCGCAGATCTGCATGGATTGGCGAAGGTCGATAAGAAAAAAGAGCTGGAAGAAATTCAAGATATAAAAACCATGCCGCTTGTTACAGTGAAAATGGCTGACGCAAAAGGTGATGCAGCGATTAATAGAATAGAAAATGCATCATATTTCACTGAAGGCGAATACCGTCTGACCAATATCAATGATGAATTGGCTTATACATCACCCATTGAAATGGACGGGTTTTTAAAAGCCGGGAAAGCGGAATACACGCCAGGTTATAATCTGATTTCCGCCGTATCGACGGATAAAGGGGCAAGTACTGTCAAAGGGAAGATGCTGTATGCTCCCTCACAGTACCTCGATCATGATTTGGAAAGGACCATTCGCAAGGCATATCCGAATAAAATCATCCATGATTCATATTTGGAACCGAACGAAGATGGAAAGCCCTTCTTCGTAGCTTCAGTCGGACATTATTTGAAATACCGGAGCGGTCCCGTGGTGGACGGGGTGGTATTGGTTAATCCGGAAACGGGTGACACGAAATACTATCCAAAAGGAAAAGAACCTAAATGGGTAGATCGGACATTCACATTGGAAACAGCCCTGGAATATTGGACTTACTGGGGAAAATATGTTCACGGGTGGAAAAACCAGTCCTTGATTGGACCGAAGAAAGATGTCCTGATTCCTAATGAGGATAATATGCAAGTTACGTTTAACGAAAAAGGCGAATTGATTTATGTAGTGGACTTTACCCGGGCTAAATCAAAAGGCAACTCCAAAACCCTTGTAGGTTATGGTGTTTTCAATGCCAAGACCGGTGAAATGACGTACTTTAAAGGCGTCACGTCCGTTCTGACAGGAAAGGAAGCAAAATCCAACGCCAATGCGAGTGAGTTTTTGTCTAAATATCCAGGCTGGAAAGCCACTAATGGAATTTTCTATACGATTTACGGTGCTCCCACTTATGTCATTCCAGTTACAAAGGGCAGCAAGTTCCAGGGTGTGGCGATCGTTTACGCAAATAGCGATAATCCCCAAGTGGTCTTTGGGAAAACGAAAGACGAAGCTTTCCGTAATTATAAAAAGCTGATTGCCTCTTTAGGGAAAGTCAGCGGTGTGACGCCTCAAAAAGGTTTTGAGATGAAAGAAATAAAAGGGAAGGTATTAAGGATCAATGATGCCAATCTTTCAAATGGATACGTCTTCCATTTAATCGTCGAAGGCAATGCCAAGAGGTTCTCGGTGGACCCTGGTGTCAACGCGCTATCTGATATTGTGTTGACGAATGTAGGAGACAGGGTTGTGCTGAAGGTGATGGATATGGAAGAAGACATCGTTCCAGTCGATGAATTCACTAATCTGGATTTGCCAAGGAAATGATAATGGATCGTGGACATATAAACTGGCCATCTCCAATATAAGCATGAAAAAAAGCATTGTCATCCGCAATGCTTTTTTCATGTTTTCGAATGATTGTCATGATAAGTCCGATAAATTGAATGAATGGATGGATTCCATATAATATCCCTTTTGAATGACGGCTTTTATTGCAAAGTGCCCATTTAACCGTTTCCGCACGCGGTACAGAAGTGAAGCGATTTCCTCTGCCGTCACAATTTGCTCGGGATCACCGACTCGCTCTGGCCAGACTTGCTGAACAATTTCTTCCTTTGAAATAAGATTGTCCAAATTTTCATAAAGGAGCTTAAAGCAATTGAATTCCTTGGTCGGCATTTTAATGGGTGCTTCTTCATTGATGATTACAGTCTGAAGGTGCTCATTGATAGCGACGGTTTGCAGGAACTCGGGGTTCACCGGCGTGAAATCCATTGTTAAATCGTTGTCGATGGAGATTATGAATTCAATCAATCCATTGACCAAAGTAATCGAATCCCCCGGTTCAATGTGACATGGATTGCCCGGTACGAGCGGCATCTGGTTTACGGAGGTGCCGTGTTTGCTTGCCAAATCCTCAATGAGGAGCTGCCCTTCCTCCATATAAATCCGGCAATGTTCCCTGGAAACAAAGTCATTGTAAAGCCTGAAATCAGCTTTGGAGTGCTGGCTTGCTCGGCCGATCAGCAGGCTTTTCCCTTCAAATACATAGGCGAATTCCTCGGTTTGGCCTTTGTGCATGGTTCTCAATACAACCTTGAAAGTTTTATAGATCATTCACTTCATACCCCTTAAAAAATCTGAAAATTTAAATTATTTTCATGAATTTATCATTTTGGCTACATGGCTGTTTAGTGGGTTCAATTTTATAATTATAAATTATCAGTCGCTTACTTACTAACGAAAAATAAAAAAAATCCAAATTAGGCACACAGCCATTATAACAAAGAGGAACGAAGGATGAAGAAGAAACTCTATTTTTGCTGATGTTCGCTTTGACTGTGGGAGAAGTACTTCCTCAGCACCGGAAGAAGTTTGCGATGAAAATGTACCTTACGCTTGTGGAAAAGGAGTTGACCAAAGGTGAGTATGTGGAGAGATAGGATAAATGCCTTCAGCATCCTGCTGATGATCATTAGTATGATCGTATATATTATTTTTCCCCAGCCCTTTACCCTCATTCTGTACTGTATATTTGGCATTGCCTTTATCAGCCTGACTTTACTGAATTAAGACTACCTTTGAATGGGTGGAGGACGGAACCAATAAGAAGAAAAGAAACAAGCCTGCCGAATCAATGGCAGGCTTTTTTGATGCATAATGTTTCATGATGAAATTATAACTATTGGCATATGAAATTGTTATTTTTATCCGTAATTGTAGTAATATTGCTTGAAGAGGAGATGGAGTTCTGAGCGAGATGCAATTTTCCCGGTTAGTAATGCGGGTAATATTGAACGAGGCCACTAAAGTGAGTATTCATATCATGATTGAAAAAATGAGATAGGAGATTTTAATTATGAAAAAATTAATAGTGCTAATAGGATCCTTGCTGTTTGGACTAATCTTAATGAATGTTTATACTGATTCAGGAACAATGGCACGTGATGGACTTGAAATTAATACATCATATATTAAAAACTCGAAAGAATTAGTGGCTGATATGAGTGTCTCTGGCTATATTCATAAAAAGAAAACGCTAGAAATCAGAACTACTTTAAAAGAAAAGAATACAATTTACATAGATCAAACTGGTAGTGAATTAGAATATATAGTAATCGATTCAACGGGAGAAAAGGTATACTTTGAAAAAATAAAAGGAGATACAATTCGTGCATTTGAATCAATGTCAGGAGAAGGAATCATCAAAATAGTTTTAAGTAGCGGGAAACATACTGCGATTATTAATATAAATGAAGATGAGCTTAATAATGAATAAAACAGATTCTTAAAATCTGTACGGGAGCTAAACCGCTTCACAAGTGTAAAACGGAAGCTGATATTTAAAGGAGAAGAAGCAAGAACCGTTATGGGTTCCTGCTTCTTTCATTCAAAGGGAACCGATGAGGATATTTTCACACAATCGTACTATGAAATCCCGGGGCGCCATGGATTTAAAACGACTTTATAAGAGCCATTTTAATGCAGAAACGGTATAATTAATTGGCAGAAGTAGACATTAATATGGACTGCAACTGAGTTATACCGCGTGTTTTAATATGAATCTTGAGAGAAAGAACATTTATACAAAAGTCAAAGTAAGAAAAGGAGAAACCATGACTAATGAAACAGGATGGAATTTAGACAATAGCTATGCGCGTCTTCCGGAAAAGTTTTTCACGAGCACGAACCCGACTCCTGTACATTCACCGGAGTTGATCATTCTAAATGAACGTTTGGCGGATTCTCTTGGTTTGGACGTAAAGTCGCTGCAAAGCGAAGATGGTGTGGCGGTATTTGCGGGAAATGAGATTCCCGAAGGTGCTTCGCCGCTTGCTCAAGCATATGCTGGGCATCAATTCGGTCATTTTAACATGTTAGGGGACGGCCGGGCGATATTGCTTGGCGAACAGGTCTTGCCCGAAGGCGAGAGGGTCGATATCCAGCTGAAGGGTCCAGGAAGAACGCCATACTCCCGCGGGGGCGATGGCCGGGCTGCACTTGGACCGATGCTGCGCGAATACATCATCAGTGAGGCGATGCACGGGCTCGGCATACCTACCACCCGGAGTCTGGCAGTGGTGACGACCGGTGAAACGGTAATCCGTGAAACCGGGCTGCCTGGTGCCATCATGACTCGTGTGGCTTCGAGTCATCTTCGTGTCGGCACTTTTCAATTCGCTGCAAAATGGGGCACGATCGAGGAACTCCGGACACTTGCCGACTATGCCATTAAGCGTCATTTTCCAGACATTGAATCCGATGAAAACCGTTATCTTTCGCTGCTGCAGGAAGTGGTCAAGCGTCAGGCTGAGCTCATTGCCCAATGGCAGCTGGTTGGCTTCATTCATGGGGTGATGAACACCGACAACATGACGATTAGCGGGGAAACCATCGATTATGGACCTTGCGCCTTCATGGATGCCTATGACCCTGCAACGGTATTCAGCTCAATTGATAGACAAGGCCGCTATGCCTATGGTAACCAACCTGTTATTGGAGGTTGGAATCTTGCACGATTCGCTGAATCCCTATTGCCGCTGTTGCATGATGACCAAGATCAGGCCGTTACTTTGGCCCAAGATAAGATTTCCGTTTTTAATGATCTGTATCATTCTAATTGGTTAGCGGGAATGAGGTCGAAACTGGGGATATTCAACGAAGAGACTCAGGATGAAGCGCTTATTAATGGCATCCTCAGTATGATGAAAAAGCATGGTGCCGACTATACTAATACCTTCCGTGCCTTGACCTTTGATAAAGTGGAGGATACGGTCCTTTTCGGGACACCGGAATTCGCTCAGTGGCAAGAGCTTTGGAAGGCGAGACTGGGCAGGCAGAAGGAATCGAAAGAATCTTCGAATCAGTTGATGCAGAACAGCAATCCTGCAGTGATCCCACGGAACCACCGGGTGGAAGAAGCGTTGGAAGCGGCAGTGGAGCAAGGGGACTACGGCGTGATGGAACGGCTATTGGATGTTCTTGCAAATCCTTATGCACACTGCGAGGAACAAGCTGAATACGCCGCACTGCCTTTGTCAACAAAACCTTACCGAACTTTTTGCGGCACCTGATTATGAAACATGTATGAAGCAGCTCCCGCGATTGAAGTCGATTCTTTGTCAACTTCAATTGCGGGAGCCTTTTTGTGTATTCATTAGTAAAAAAGTTTTGTTTGAAGAATGTCCAGGGCACGGTCAATTTCCGCTAAATCTTCCTTCGATGCATGTTGCAGCAGGCTTTGGAAACGGGATTCTACGATTGCAAAAGCCTCGTTCATCATCATTTCCCCCTCTTTGGAAAGGCGGATGTATTGTTTCCGTCTATCTTCCGAATCACTTATTTTTTCAATTAAATTCTTTTCGCTTAATTTTTTCAGTTCACGGCTCGTGTTAGGCATGGAGATATGCTGACAGTCACTGATTTCACTTGGTGTGACAGGCTGACTGACTGTTATATATTCAAGAATTTTATATTGTACCGGCGTGATGGAATCGGATTTGGCGTTTTGTGTCAATTCGTGTGTGACTTGATGTACGGTAGTCGTAAATGTGACCATTTTTTCAAAAAGAGCTTTTTTGTCCATAACTTTCACCTCTTATTGAGAAGATAACAAAAGTGTTATCAAAATACAATTATCATTTGACAACAAAAAAAGGGGTGTAATATGATTGTTATCAAATGATAAGTAAATAGGGGGTACGTCATGAACATGCTGGTCATCTACACATATCCAAATCATAAAAGCTTAAGCCATTCTTTTTTAGAAAAAGTCATTCAAGGAAGTCAGGAGAACCCTAACATAAAAGGGATTCAGGTCTTGGATTTATATGATGAGGGCTTCAATCCGATCTTGGAGTTCAATGAGCATAAACGAAGGAGTGATATGCATCGTGATCCTCAGCTTGAAAAATATAGAAATCAGATTACCTGGGCCGACCAGATTGTCTTTGTCTATCCAATCTGGTGGGGGAGGCCTCCAGCAATGCTGATGGGATACATTGATCAATTATTTTCTGCGAATTTTGCCTACAGGGACAAAAAGGGATTGTTCCCGGAAGGCCTACTGAAAGGAAAGTCGGTCGTATGTGTGTCCACGATGAAGGGACCTGCAAAGTATCCGCTTCTCTGGTTGAATGATGCGCATAAAATATTGATGAAAAGAGCACTATTCAATTTTGTCGGAATCAAAAAAGTGAAATTTTTTGAATTCGGAAATATGGAAAGTCCAAAGGGGAAACAAACCCAAAAGCTAGAGAAGGTTTATCGGTATTTCAGAAAGGTGGCAGTCTAAGTTTTTACGTGATTGATAGGGGCACTTGATTTGTATATTTTACTATGAACCTGATTTGCTTTTTTGATTTCCACCCCAGGCACTCGCTTTCCGTGGGCGGTCCGGAAGCCTCCTCGGCGCTTTTTGCGCCTGCGGGGTCTCCCTTGGACACGTTTTTCCCGCAGGAGTTCCAATCAACATTGGGTTGGGACTTTATGTCGGCGAACTTTCTTTTTTTATCTATTTACGTGTATCAGATTACATAGTTTGTTATGCAACCACTTTGCCGTGCAGCTTCGCAATCAATCCCGTTTTGTTTTCACGGATATCCATTTGTTCTTGATAAGCGTAAGGATCATACAAATCACTAGGATCGTAAATGAAGCTAATCCGCTGAACCATATGCTTTGGAATTCACTTACATAAGGCTGGATGATGTATGAAGCGACAATAGCCAGGACCGCGCTTATCGGTATGTAGTCAGCGACTTTCCCTTTGCTGAATACGATAACAAGGATTGGTGCAAGTAATGCCGAGTATATGTTGCCTGAGTAAAATAAGAGCTCCAATAAGTTGGGGGAATAGAAGAGTGTAGCAATGAAAACCAATCCTCCAATACAGATTGAAAGCAGGCAGGCCATCCTTATTTTTTGCTGGTCGCTTTTTTTTGTTTGTAATGGTTCAAGAATATTGGCTACGATCAGGCTTACCAATGAATGCAGGCAGGCACCGAATGTTGAGGTGATTGCACTGAAAGCGCAGAGCACAAAAAGGATGAAAAAGAATGGTGTCGTTATTTTGTTTGCCAATCCCGCCAGAATCGAGTGTATATCAGTGAAGCCGCCCGTAAAGATAACCATGATGAACAGGGATGAAAAGGAGAGCGGGAATATGATCCATATAAGGCCGGATAAAGAGAATGTCAATCGAACCTTTTTCATTTCTATCATGAATAATCGCTGCCATGATGTCAGGTCAAAGAAAAACTGGCCGAACCCGACTAGAAGCCCTGCAAAAAGAAAACTCCATAGATCATATTTATTGATTACGAGCATGTATGGATGGTATAAACGGATTCCATCATAAACGGGCTGAATCCCTTCCTTGACGAAAAAGTATAAGGGGATTAATATAACCGCGGCAAACATGAAGACGACTTGAAAAGCTGCGAATCCATGAATGAGCTTTAACCCGCCGAATCCAGCATAAAGGACACAGAAACCGAAAAAAAAGAACAGCCCGACATAGAGTGGCGTATCGAAAAGAAACTGACATAGGGTGGACGCAGCCATTCCCTGAATGAATAAAATGTGTAAGCTGGTTATGACCAGAATCACGATCAATATCCAATATCCGAGGGGATTGAGCCGGGCTTTTAAATAGTCCCCAATGGTCAAGCCCATGGGGAAGTCCTGCCGGACCCTCTTCCCGATGAAGCTGAACATGAACAGGGCGATCGCTCCCATCAGGGCGTATCCGATCCCTCCGAAAACTCCATACTTCACCATCGATTCGGGGGAGGATAATATCGTGGTTCCTGTCACCCAGCGTGCCAGGAGGGAGATGATCCCTAATCCCATCCCGATTTGAATGGGGCCTTGTACGTATTCTTGAAATGTACGTGATCGCAATGTTCATTTTCCTTTCTCGCGGAACTCCTTTGGCGTGATTCCCTCTATCTTCCGGAATAAAGTGCTGAAATAATGCTGGCTATTGAAACCCGATTTTTCAGCGACGTCTGATATGCTCCAGCTGGTGTTATTGGTTAAGGTCCTTTTTGCGGCCTTTATTCTATAGTGCATTAAATATTCCGAAAACGAAGTGCCGACTTCTTCATGGAATTTCCTGCTTAAATAAGTCGGATTGGTATGCACTTCACGGGCGATGTCCGAAAGGGAGAGTTTTTCGGCATAGTTTTCATGAATGAATGAAAGCGAATGGTGAATAAGGGTTGAATAGTTATGGGAAGATTCCCTTTTGTCATACTTGGCCAGGACTTTATGCAAATCACTTTCTATTACAGGTTTCGTTAAATAATCAACCACGCCTATCCTGATGGATTGCTGGGCATAATCGAAACTTTGATGCGCGGTCACCATGATGATTTCGACCTCTTTGTTTAATGCCCTTAGGTCTTCACCAAATTCAAGACCCGATCGCCCCGGCAGGTTAATATCAAGGAAAGCGAGGTTGATTTTATGATTTTGGTTGAGGGTCAGTGCCTGACAGGCATCAGCAGCTTTATGAAACTTCCAAAAAGGGTATATGGACTGAATCATATATTCCATTTGTTCAAGGACCAATGGTTCGTCATCAACTAATAATACATTCATTCCGGCTCCGCCTCCTCCGATTTCTTATCAAAAACCAGTGGCCATGATACCTCTACCTTAGTTCCCGAATCAGTAGAAGCTATATTCAATTGTGCACGATCATTGAAATACAAATATAAGCGCTTTTGGATATTATCCAGGCCATGGCCGCCTTCGTCCGTAGCGAATGGTTCCTTTCCCATTAACCCATTATCCGCCACTTCCAGATACACCATCTGCGATTCCAGATAAAACCGGATATGCAGCAGGGCTTCACCCACTTTTTTTTCCAAACCGTGTTTAAACGAATTCTCCACCAATGTCTGAAGAATGAAGGGGGGAACAAGTGCGGTTGCTAATGGTTCCGGGCAATCCATGTCAATCTTGAGCCGATCACCGAAGCGAAGGGTCTGGATGTCGAGATAATGCTGGGTATACTGAATTTCCTGGGAAAGGGGGATCAATGGTTCTGATGCTTTATATTTGAATTTCAGGAATTGCGAAAATGCCTCCAAGGCCCGTATCAATTCAGCCGTCCTGTTCAGGCGGGCCAAGCCCAATATGACATTTAGTGTATTAAACAAAAAGTGTGGCTGGATTTGCTGGTTCAATTTATTATATTGTGCTTCTTGCAGTGCTTGCTCCAGGCGGATCTCTTTGTTTTTATTTTCAAGAAGGTCGATCCTTTTCTCGAATATGAATAGAAATAAAAGAGCGATAGCTCCCATGATGGGAGCTAAAATGAAGAGCATGATAATTAAGGTGAATCCCTCGTAACTTAGCATGGAGAACCTCTGCTGGTTATATTTTTAAATAACTTGAATTATTCTGTTTATTAGTATCATACTAAAGACCCCTCCGGAAATCTACAGCTTATGACACAATGTGACAAGCGACTTGATGATTTTGTGCAGATTGTTTCAGTTCGGGTAGCTGTGTTTTGCAGATATCCTGTACGAAAGGGCACCGTGTATGGAAGCGGCAGCCGTTTGGAGGGTCTATGGGTGAGGGGACATCACCCGTCAATAGGATCCGTTCTCTTTCATGCACAGGATTCGGTACTGGGATGGCCGATAGCAATGCCCTTGTATATGGATGCTGGGGCTGTTCGAAAATGGACTTTTTATCGGCTATCTCGACTATCTTTCCGAGATACATGACCATCACCCGATCCGAGATATGTCTGACCACACCTAAATCATGTGATATGAAAAGAAAGGTAAGGTCGAACTGGCGCTGTAAGGATTTTAATAAATTCAGCACTTGCGCTTGGATGGAGACATCCAGTGCAGAAACTGCTTCGTCACATATGATCAATTTTGGATCCACTGCCAGAGCCCGCGCAATGCCGATCCGCTGTCTCTGGCCGCCGCTGAATTCATGCGGGTATCTTTCCATGGATTCAGGTCTCAGCCCGACATGTCCCAATAATTCTTCGATCCTGCTTTTCCGTTTTTCTTTAGGGACTACATTTTGTATCGCTAAAGCTTCTCCGAGAATTTGGACGATAGTCTGTCTCGGGTTAAGGGAGGCAAATGGATCTTGAAAAATAACTTGCAGATCCTTCCTGGTACGCCTCATTTCTTTTTTTCCTAAACTCAGTAAATCCCTGTCCTGAAAGTGAATGCTCCCGCTTGTCGGTTCATCCAATCTAAGGATTGCCCTTCCGGTAGTCGATTTTCCGCAGCCGGATTCGCCGACTATGCTTAAGGTTTCACCCTGTTTGATATCGAAGGTAATGTCATCAACGGCTTTTACATGATTGATGGTTCTTCCGAAAAATCCACCCTTGATCGGAAAATACTGTTTCAATTGATTCACTTTAAGCAGAACCTTTTTCTCTGCAGCTGGTACACCCATCATTAAACCCCTACCTTCTCTTGAGCGTCATATTCCTTCTCCCATTGGGGGGTGAACATCCAGCAGCTGACCTCGGTGCTTGGGCCGATAGCCTGGAGATCCGGTACGGCTTGTTCACAAATGCTCTTCGCATGTGCACAGCGGGGAGCGAAGCTGCATCCCTTGGGCATGTTGTAAGGACTTGGAACGGTCCCTGGAATTGTAGTCAGTTCTTCCTGGTCCATGTCAAGACGCGGAAGGGAGTTTAATAAACCGATTGTGTAAGGATGTTTTGGGTTTGTGAATATTTCCTTGGCCAAAGTGTATTCAACGATTTTCCCTGCGTACATGACAGCAACCCGATCACAGGTTTCGTATACGACTCCCAAATCATGAGTAATCAAAATGACAGCCGTCCCGAAATCCTTTTGCAGCGTCTTGATCAGTTCGAGAATTTGGGCTTGGATCGTCACATCCAGTGCTGTTGTCGGTTCATCCGCTATTAAAACCTCAGGATGGCAGGCAAGTGCCATGGCAATCATGACCCTTTGCCTCATTCCGCCGCTTAGCTCATGCGGCTCCTGTTTTGCCCTTTTTTCAGGTGAGGGGATCCCGACGAGCCGAAGCATGTCGACCGCTTTATTCCATGCTTCCTTTTTTCCCAGCTTTTGATGGAGCCTGATCGCTTCTGCAATTTGCTCACCCGCTGTATATACGGGATTCAGTGATGTCATCGGCTCCTGAAATATCATCGAAATTTCATTACCGCGTATGGACCGCATCTGTTTTTCAGACTTCGTAAGCAGATCCTCCCCTTTAAAAAGGATGCTGCCACCGGCAATCTTACCGGGTGGCGATGGAATGAGCCTTAACAATGATAGTGATGTTATGCTTTTCCCGCTTCCCGACTCTCCGACGATTCCGAGCGTTTCCCCTTTATTGAGGGAGAAACTGATTCCATTGACTGCCTTACTCGTTCCTTCATCAGTGAAAAAGTGTGTCTGCAGATTTTTTACCTCCAGTATTTTATCATCATCCTGTTTCATCATCATACCTCCTTAGTTCAAGTCTATTCTTTTGTTAAAGTATCGATAGAGGACATCCACCGCTAAATTCATGAATACGAAGATAACGGAAGCGATGAGGACCCCGCCTTGGACCATCGGCAAATCCCTCGTTCTGATTGCATCGACTATCAATCTCCCAAGTCCATTGATGGCAAAAACGGACTCTGTCAATACCGTACCGCCAAGGAGTGCACCGAACTGGAGGCCAACTACGGTAATGACGGGGATAAGCGCATTTTTCAGGCCGTGTTTATAAATGATGATATATTCTTTTAATCCCTTGGCTCTCGCGGTCCGGATGTAGTCCTGGCGAACGACTTCAAGCATGCTCGACCTGGTCATCCTGGCAACGATGGCCGCACCGCCGGCCCCAAGGGTTATGGCTGGGAGAACCATGTGGCTGAAAGTTCCCCAACCTGAAACCGGAAACAAATGAAGGTTCACGGAAAAGAAGTAGATAAGCATGAGGCCCAGCCAAAAACTAGGTAACGAGATTCCCAATAAAGCAACGATCATGATGGAAATGTCAGCTGCCGAGTATTGCTTGGTAGCCGAGATGATTCCTGCGATCATTCCAAGCACAACGGTTATGAAAATGCTGGCAAGTGCCAGTTCAAGGGTGATGGGCAAGCGGACCATGATTTCGTCCAAAACAGGGCGGCTGCTGCGGAGTGATTCTCCAAAGTCACCTTGAACGGCATGAAGGACATAGTCAACGTACTGATAGAGGATTGGACGATCCAATCCAAGCTCATGACGCAGTGATTCAATCGTTTCTTTAGTCGCTCCTTCACCTGCAAGCAGTGTTGCCGGGTCTCCCGGGACCATTTGCATGATGAGGAAAACAACAAGACTTACACCCAGTAAAACCGGTATCGTTTGAAGTACCCGTCGGATAATGAATACGAACATTTTCTCTCCTCCTTATTTTTTCATTCTTGGATCCAGGGCATCTCTAAGTCCGTCCCCGAAGATGTTGAAACCAAGTACCAGTGTTGATATCGCTATCCCCGGAAACAAAGCGATGTGGGGGGCACTGAACAAATAATCCCGTCCGCTGCTCAGCATCGCGCCCCATTCTGGTGAGGGCGGCTGGGCTCCCAGTCCCAGGAATGACAATCCGGCTGCCGACAGAATGGCCGTTGCCAGACGTAATGTGGCTTGAACGATGACGGGAGATAGAATATTCGGAAAAATATGCTTGCAGATGATCGTGAAGTCAGTTGCTCCCAATGCACGAATGGCATCGATATATTCCAGCTTCCTGACTGACAATGTGGAACCTCGTACAATCCGGGCAAACATCGGTATGGAAAAGACACCGACCGCTACCATTACATTGATTAAACTTGGACCAAGGGCACTAATGATCGCAAGTGCAAGCAGTATTCCCGGGAAAGCCAGCAGAACATCGACAATCCTCATAATGACGGTGTCGATCCATTTTCCGTAATAACCAGCTGTTAACCCGAGGAGTATGCCAATGAACGCCCCGAAGAATACAGAGACAAATCCAACCGTTAATGAAAGCCGTGTTCCATATAATAATCTGCTTAAAATATCCCTTCCCTTATCATCTGTACCCATCCAATGTTCGGCTGACGGAGTCTGGAGTTTGTTGACTAAATCAATTTCATAGGGATCCTGAGGTGAGATCAAAGGTGCAAAGATAGCCAATAAAATATAAAAAAGTACGATGTACCCGCCTACCAATGCCAATTTATTTCGCTTGAATTTTTTATAAAAAGCTTTCCAGTGTCTTAGTTTCGGAGTTTTTCTTTCTTTTACATTCAATTCGGTATTATTGATGACGACCTCTGGCTTCATTGGATTTCCTCCTTTTCTTTCATTCAATTTATTCAAAAAAGGTATTGAAGTAAATATGATGCGGAAAAGCAGTAAAGATAATTAAAAAATGAGTAAAGATTCTGAAAATATAAAATTCGGTTTTTTTTTATAATTTACATTAAGCCCGATGTACTCATAGCTGAAAGTTACTTGGAGAAACAAAGGCAGGTTGAAAAGGGAGGAAATAGAATGAGAAAAAGTATGATTGGGTTGCTTTTTGCTTCTTTATTAGGCATCTCATCCGTTTTATCAGGCTGTGCAACAGAAGAAACCGGCAGTAAGGAAACAGTGGAAAAAGCGAAGGAAGGAGGAACGCTGATCGTCGCGCGATTATCTGATGCGACCACCCTTGACCCTCATTTCATAACAGACATTCCATCTGCAAACGTCGTTTATGAAAAGGTTTATCAAACATTGGTCGTTCCTGACAAAAACATGAACCCTAAACCGCTGCTCGCAAAAGAGTGGAAACAACTGGATGATGTCACTTGGGAGTTTAAATTGCAGGAGGGAGTCAAATTCCATGATGGAGCTCCATTCAATGCCGAAGCGGTGAAAACCAATTTTGACAGGGTACTGGATCCGGCAACAGCTTCTCCGCAGGCTGGTAAATTGGAAATGATCAAAGAAATTAAAGTCGTTGACGAAACGACTGTACAATTCAAGCTGAAATATCCTTATGCTCCGCTGCTATCGATTTTAGTGAGTAATGAAGGAAGCATCATCAGCCCTAAAGCGATTAAGGAAAATAGTGACAAACTGGCTCAAAACCCCGTTGGGACAGGGCCATTCGTTTTTAAATCGTGGAAGCCTGGTGAAGAAATCGCACTTTCGAAAAACAAGGACTATTGGGGGGATAAGCCTAAGATCGATGGGGTGGTATTCAAGGTTGTCCCTGAAGATGCCACGAGGATTGCAATGATAGAAACGGGTGAAGCACATGTGACCGATCAAGTGCCAGTGACGGAGATTGATAGAATCGAAGCGTCAGGCACGATGGATTTATATCGCACGGAGGGACTTGCAGTTGAATACTTAAGCTTCAATGTTAAGAAAAAACCCTTTGATGATGTACGGGTCCGTAAGGCGGTCGCACATGCCATCGAGGTTGATTCCATTATCAAAGGGGTTTATAACGACGTCGGTACGAGGGCGAATTCAACAATGAGCCCGAAGGTGTTTGGTTATGATCCGGATATAAAAGGCTACGACTATGATATTAATGAATCGAAGAAGCTCTTGACTGAAGCGGGGGTCAAGGATGGTTTGGAGTTTACATTGACGACGAGTGATCGTAAGGAAAGGATCAATATGGCCGAGGTGATTCAATCCCAGTTAAAAGGAATTGGAATTAAGGTCAAGATTCAAGTCCTTGAGTACGGGGCTTACATTGATGCGACAGCCAAAGGCGAGCACCAGGTAGCGATAGGCGGCTGGGGCAATGCTACCGGGGATGGAGATTATAATCAATACAATCTTTTCAATACCAAATCCCAAGGTGCTGCGGGAAATAGTTCATTCTATAGCAATCCGGAAGTTGATAAATTGATTGAAAGTGCACGTAAAGAATCGGATGGAGATAAACGTAAGGAACTATATTCCAAGGCTCAGGCAATTGAAAGGGAAGAAGTTCCATATGTTCCTATCCGTAACTATGAACACTTGGCCGTATATGGCGGGACGGTTAAAGGACTTTGGCTGAATCCGGCAAATTATTTAATGCTTGATGACGTAACCGTGAAGTAGGAATTCATCACAAAAGGAAGGCAGCATAAGGAAGTTATGCTGCCTTCTCAATTAGGAGGGGAAAATATGATAGATTTACTGCTAATCCATGGGACCGTGATAACCATGGATCAAAACAGGAGAATTCTGCAAGATGGCGCCATTGCCATACATCAAGGAAGGATTTTAGCCGTAGATTCAACGGAAAAACTGAAATTGAAGTATGAGGCAGTTAAAGTCATGGATTGCAGCCATCAGTGCATATTGCCTGGATTGATAGATGTTCATGGTCATGGGGGGCATTCCATGTTCAAAACGATTGCAATGGAGAATATTGATTTTTGGATGCCGATCATGACGAATGCGTATAAGCATTTTGTTACGGATGACTTTTGGTATTACGAAGGAAAGCTATCCTCGCTTGAGAGATTAAAGGCGGGCGTGACAACTGGGGTTAGCGTGTTGGGATCCATGCCGCGGTCCGATGAACCGATTTTCGCCATCAATCATGCAAAAGCATACGCCGAAGTGGGAATCAGGGATGTGGTATGCACGGGTCCTTGCAACCCTCCATGGCCCCATTCATTCAGCCGGTGGATCGACGGAAAGCGAGTGGTAAGGGAAGTTTCCTATGAAGAAGTGTTACAGGGGGCGGAAGCTGTAATCGAGGCGCTGAACCATGCGAATGAAGACCGCACGAGAGCCTTCATTACACCATTTGTCATCGTTACATCAGTGGATCCCTCGAATCCCACCTCACCGGACAGGCTTTATGGGCTGACTGATCATGACCTTTATCAAGCGAAGAAAATAAGGGAGATTGCCAGGAAATATAAAACACGAATTCACTCAGATGCCTTTGGCGGGATGATTCATTTAGCGATACAGGATAAGGAAAATGCCCTATTGGGTCCAGATGTCCATTTACAGCATTGTCGGGGCATTTCCTTCGATGAGGCAAGAATACTGGCTGAAACAGGTACCAACGTCAGTGCATCACCTGGTTTTGGCCAGGTTCATGCCCGTACCCCGATAACCGAATTATTGGAGATGGGGACAACTGTGGCAATCTCCACGGATGGGACTTCCCCTTCCACAAGCTTTGATATGTTTCAGGCAATGAGGAAAACACAGTTTGTTCACCAGGCAGCGCTTAGGGACTACTATTATTTACCTCCAGGCAAGCTACTGGAAATGATCACGATAGATGCTGCGAAATGCATTGGCTGGGATGATGAAATAGGCTCCCTTGAGATCGGGAAAAAAGCGGATGTCATTACGGTCAATCTGCATCAGCCCCATCTGACCCCTGAATTCATGCATGTTCACCGGCTTGTATTTCAAGCAGTGGCGAATGATGTGGAGCATGTCATCGTGGATGGCAAATTGATCATGGAAGGAAGGAAAGTACGGACGGTCCATGAAAGTACAGTCCTTGATGAAGCGAATGAGGAGGCCTTTTCAACGATAAAGCGTGCCGGGCTCGAAAAGTATATGCAGCCGACGAAGTACTTCTGGGGGCATGCCAGGGCCTATGTAGATGAAAAGCGATATGACGAACGCGAAGACGCTGCCGTGATGGTGAAAGGGGAATAAGATGAAAACCAAGCTTAAAGGAAGATATGTAATTGGATATGATGGATACGATCATGTCATTTTGGAAAACGCAGAAATTGTTTATGAAAAAGACACGATTCTGTATGTCGGAAAAAATTATCCTGAAGAAGTGGACAAGGTAATGGATGCCGGTAACGCCATTATCAGTCCCGGGTTCATAGATTTAAATGCATTAGGGGACATTGACCATGATATTTTACATTTTGAAGCCGGTGCCGACAGACAGAAAAACCTTCTTTGGTCAGAGAATTATATAAAAAGCGGACATCCTGAATTAATGACCGAGGAAGAAGAAGCTTTTAAATCACTATATGCTTATTCACAACTCATTCTTCATGGCGTGACGACGGCGATGCCCATCACTTCCGTTTTTTATAAAAGCTGGGCTGAAACCTATGATGAATTGGCAGCTGCGGCAGAACATGCCGCTGGATTGGGGTTAAGGATTTACCTTGGTCCGAGTTTCCAATCAGGAATGAGAGTCATCCAGCCTGACGGGAAAATTAAACTGCATTGGGATGAAAAAGCCGGTGAAGCGGGATTACGGAAAGCGATCGAGTTTGTAGAAAAATTCGATGGAGCCCATGAAGGCATGGTCAGGAGTATGCTTGCTCCAGAACGTATAGAGTCTCAAACGGCAGATCAATTAAAACAGATTAAATATTACAGCGAAAAATTGGATGTACCGATAAAGCTTCATGCTGCACAAGGAAGTTTTGAATTCAACACCATCTGGGAAGCCCATCATGTTACACCGATCAGATATTTATACGACCTTGGCTTTCTCGGTCCAAGAACAGGGATCCCGCACTCCCACTTTGTTTCAGGATATAGTAAAGCGAAATATGGCCAAGGTGATGACTTGGCGCTGCTAGCTGAAACGAATACAACGGTGATTCATTGCCCGCTGATCATTGGGAGGCATGGGGAGGCGTTAGAATCTTTTGCCAAATATAAACGGGCTGGGATCAATATAGCCCTTGGAACGGACACATTCCCTCCGGATATGTTCCAGAACGTTAGGACAGGCAGCATGCTCTCACGGCTGGCGGAAGGAGAAACGGAAGGCTCTGTATATGCCGATTTCTTTCGCTCAGCCACACTTGATGCGGCCGCCTTTCTTGGCAGGAACGATTTAGGACGCATCGCAGTTGGGGCCAAGGCGGATATAATCGCGATTGACTTGGATGGTTTTCATATGGGGGTAATCGATGATCCGATTCGAACCATGTTCGTAAGCGGGTCCGGGAGGGACGTTAAATTATCGATCATCAATGGAAAGGTGGTCATGAAGAA
The DNA here is from genome assembly GCF_053608705.1 of Peribacillus sp. NPDC055009. NCBI lineage: Bacteria > Bacillati > Bacillota > Bacilli > Caryophanales > Bacillaceae > Peribacillus > Peribacillus sp. NPDC055009. The sequence continues at coordinate 29,609 of NZ_JBSGVZ010000023.1, forward strand.
TCGAATAATCCCCGATCTTGACTTAACGGAAATCAAATATAAGGGGCAGCAATATTTTAATAAGATGAGAAGAGGCTATATGGAAAGGGATTATCAGGAGCTTCCCGAGAAAGAATTGTTTAAGCCCTCATTCAAGGTCGTGGAATCGATAAGCGATACAGAAGCGTAAAAACCAAACAAGTAAAGAAAATGAAAAACATAGTAAAGATATTCGAAATGAATAGTCAGAATATTTCCTATAATTAGATAAGTATTCAAAAAATGAAATCGGGAGGTCGAAGTCCATGGGGTTAAAACGTGGGACAGGAAAGTCTTTTCTAGTCATGATCATGGCCATCATCATTACGGGCTGTTCTTCTAACAATGACGTAATCACAACAGAAAGTGATCCGAACAAAGCATCAAACGAAGGGGGCACATTGGTTATTGCCCGCTTATCCGACGCCGAGAATTTGGATCAGCAGTTCATGTCCACGATTAACGCCGCTAGCGTCACTCACCATAAAATCTATGAAGGCCTTGTACAACGGGATGAGAATAGTGAGATACAGCCAATGCTAGCAGAAAAATGGAAGCAAATAAATGACACGACCTGGGAATTCAAGCTTAGGGAAGATGTAAAGTTTCATGATGGCACACCATTTAATGCAGATGCGGTAAAAAAGACGTTTGATCGACTATTAGATCCGTTGGTCGCTTCTCCCAGAGCGGTAGTATTCGATATGGTAAAAGAGGTGAAACCGGTTGATGAATTTACCGTGCAATTCATTTTGAAGGAACCTTTTTCCCCTCTCCTTTCCATATTGGCGAATCATGAAGGCGGAATCATCAGTCCGAAAACGATTGAAAAGTATGGCAAAAAGATTATCCAGGAACCGAATGGAACAGGTCCTTTCGTTTTTGATTCATGGTCCCCGGGCCAGGAAATCATATTGACGAAAAACGACAGCTATTGGGGAGATGAGCCAAAAGTGGACAAGGTCCTATTCAAGGTCGTCCCGGAAGACTCCACGAGGATATCGATGATAGAAACCGGTGAAGCGCATATCGCAGAGCCTCTTCCTGTTGCTGTAATGGACCAGGTGGAATCTTCACCGGCAATGGACGTTTACCGCAGTGAAGGGTATGGAACCGAATATTTAGGGTTCAATGTCAATAATGAACCGTTCAATGATGTAAAGGTACGTAAAGCTATTGCTCATGCCATTGAAATGGACTCGATCATCAAGGGTGTCTTTAATAATGTGGGAGTAAAGGCGAACTCCTTGATGGGCTCTAAAGTATTCGGGTACAACGAAGATCTCGAAGCCTATGATTACAACCTGAAGGAAGCAAAGAAATTGATGGCCGAAGCTGGATATTCTGAGGGACTGGATGCAACCATCCTGACAATGGACAGTAAAGAAAGAGTTAACTTGGCCGAGGTCCTGCAATCCCAACTGAAAGGTATCGGCATTAATTTGAAGGTGCAGGTGATGGAGTACGGTTCGTTCGTGGAACAAGTGAATAAAGGGCAATCGGAAATGTTCATCATCAGTTGGAGAAACGCGACCGGCGATGCTGATTATAATCAATATAATCTATTTCATACCGATTCACAGGGAGCGGCAGGCAATACATTCTTTTACAGCAATCAAAAGGTTGATCGTTTAATAGATGCCGCCAGGAAGGAAAAAGAAGAAGAGAAGCGCAAAGAACTATACGCAGAGGCACAGGAAATCGAGATGGGTGACACCCCGTATATTCCTGTAAGGGTCATAGAAAATGTTGCTGCAGTCGCGAAAGATGTAAAAGGATTTTCAATCAGCCCCTCAGGTTATCTGGAGATAAATGACGTAACGATAAAGTGATGCAGTGTGTAGAGGAAAGGGGTTCGGAGTCCGAATAGGGAGAATGGTTTTTTCCTGTAAACCCCATTGGAAGAGATTTGCGAAACTCCTGCCGAATTACTGGCTGGCCGAGACCCCAAAGGCGGAAAGCGAGTGCCTGAAGTGGAAATCAACGTCTATAAAAGGAAGGAAGCGGATCTCTGAAATTAATTGAACGTTTCAAATACTGCAGGCAAACTGAGTTATCATCGAGTTGTCTACAGTCTGAAAGGGTTCATCCATTAGGGTGAGCCTTTTTCTTTGGCACAATAAGTAAAAATAACATAAAAACGAGTAAAAATTCTGAAATTATTTGCTGATCTTTAAAACTATAATGAAAGTGATGCATGTTCAATCTGAAATGGAAGGGTGAGTTTAATGTCTCAATCGTATTGGTTGACGAATGTACGCTTGGAAAATGGTTTTACTTATAATGAAAATGAAACGATCACCGGCACTGAAACCGGTCATTACCACATCAAGATTGAAAATGGAAAAATATCCTCCATTTTATTGGCGAAGGAATCGATAACTGATCAGGACCCGCAGCATGATGTTCACGGCCTCCTGATGGTCCCCTCGTTTAAGGAAATGCATATCCACATTGATAAAACCTATTATGGCGGTCCGTGGAAGGCTTGCATGCCTGCCATTAATGGCGTGAAAACCCGGATAGAGGAAGAGCAGGTTTTACTGCCAGAATTATTGCCTACCGCTAAAGTAAGGGCAGAAAAAATGCTGGATTTATTATTGGAATTCGGATCTACCCATATTCGTACACATTGCAACATCGACCACGTTATAGGACTGAAAAACTTAGAGGCGACCATTCAGGCACTGGAAGGATATAGTGATAAATTGACGTATGAAATCGTCGCATTTCCGCAGCATGGACTATTACGCAGCAATTCCGCTGGTTTAGTAAGGGAGGCCATGAGGAATGGGGCAAATCTGGTAGGAGGCGTGGATCCAGCCACCATTGATGAAAACATAGAGCGGTCACTTGAAACGATCATGGATATCGCGGTTGAATACAATTCCGATATCGATGTCCATTTACATGATCCGGATCACCTTGGTCTCTTCACCATGCAACGCCTAGCTTCACTTACGGAAGACGCAGGCTGGCAAGGAAGGGTAACGGTTAGCCACGCCAGCGGTTTGGCAGATCTTTCAGTCCCGGAGGCAACGGGCATCGCCGAAAGATTTTCGGAAACAGGCATATCGATTACATCAACAGTGCCCATCTTCAGAACGATCCCCATCCCCCTGCTTCATGAAAAAGGGGTGAAAGTCGAATTGGGTAATGATAGCATCACTGATCATTGGACACCCTTTGGCATCGGGGACAATCTGGAAAAGGCCGGTCGCCTTGCAGAGAGGTTCCGCATGATTGAAGAACGTTCCTTAGCGCAAAGCCTGCAATTCATAACAGGTGGGAAGACCCCATTAAACCAAGACGGGGTCAAGACATGGCCTAATGTCGGGGATGAGGCAAATATCGTTTTGCTTAAAGCAAGCTGTTCTGCGGAAGCGGTGGCTAGAAGGGCAAATCGTGCCGCTGTCATCTTCAGGGGCAATGTTGTTAGCGGATCCATTTCATCTTTTGAGACGACAGGTGTTTAATCTTCTATTAAAGAGAGTGATTTGATGAATGAAGCATACTGGCTTACAAACGTTACGCTTGATAGTGGATTTGTTTTTGAGAATGAACGAATTGATCGGACGAAGACAGCTACATACAACATGTATATACAAAATGGGGTCATAAAGGATTTGCAATTGGCTTCAACTATGCCTTTTAAAACGGATGGACCTGTTCACGACGCGGGAAAGCTGCTTGCACTTCCTCCTTTTAAAGAGATGCATAACCATCTTGACAAGACTTATTTAGGACTGCCATGGAAATCATGCACTCCGGTTCCGAACTTAATCGAACGCTTAAAATTAGAAGCAAAAGAGCTTGCTGAACTGGCTGAAACCGGGCGGCTCCGGGCTGAACGGATGCTTCAACTATTGTTAAGCGGCGGGGCAACGCATGTAAGGACGCATGTTAACATCGATCCATACATCGGTATGAAGAACTTGGAAGAAATTCAAAAGGCGCTAAGTAGTTTCAGTGGGAAAATGACATACGAGATCGTGGCTTTCCCGCAGCATGGACTGCTAAGAACGAATTCAAAAGGGCTGATGAGACAGGCGATGAAAGAAGGGGCGTCATTGGTGGGCGGCCTGGATCCTGGCGGAGTGGATAATAATATAGAAGCTTCCCTGTATGAAATGGTTGATCTGGCCGTTGAATTTGATGCAGATATTGATATTCATATACATGATCCCGGTCATCTTGGTTTATATACGATCAAGAAACTGGCTTCTTTGATCGATGAAGCAGGGTGGAAAAACAGAGCCGCTGTGAGTCACGCTTTTGCACTGGGTGATGTTTCAATTGGAGAATCAAATGAAGTGGCCAGTGAATTATCAAACCTGGGGATAGCCGTCATGTCTACGGTTCCGATCAACCGGGTCATTCCCCCGATTGATTCACTGCATGAAAAAGGTGTCCATGTTGCTCTCGGATGTGATGGCTTTTATGACTCCTGGTCCCCATTCGGTACCGGAGATATGCTGGAAAAGGCAGGCCGATTGGCCGAGAGGTACAACTGGAAGGACGAGTATGCATTGTCCCAATCGCTTCAATTCATTACGGGCGGGGTCAAGACACTGGACCCTGAAGGTAAACGTTTATGGCCGAAGGTGGGAAATGACGCAAGTATGGTTTTTGTGGATGCATCATGTGCGGCCGAGGCAGTTGCCAGGAGATCGACGCGTGCTGCCGTTATGGTCGATGGAAATCTGGTTTTTGGCGGACTCGATCGCGAATTTGCCTTGAAGAAGAATTGAAGGTCTATTTCAAGAAGGGATGAAGATCATGAATACAATCTATTGGTTAAAGAATGTTCGTTTGGAATGTGGCTACCGAAAAGAGAATGGTAGAGTTACAGGAACGATGACCGGGCTATTTCATCTGTTGATCGAGGATGGAAGAATCACGAAGATTGTCAAAGATGGAGAAGCCATACGTGATGATTTACCAGTGGAAGATGCAAAAGGATTGCTGGCGTTACCATCCTTCATTGAAAAGCATGTTCATCTTGATAAGACACTGATGGGTGATGTTTGGAGGGCTTGCACTCCTTCTTCAAGTGTCATTGAACGGTTTGAAAATGAGAAAAGGGTTCTGCCTTCCATTGCAACAAGCACATGTAAACGTGCAGAATCATTACTGGAAATCCTTTTAGCTTCTGGATCTGCACATATCCGTACTCACGTTGATATCTATCCGGAAGTGGGATTGCAAAACTTAGAGCAAGTACAACAGGCGCTTGCAGGCTATTCCAATAGACTCAGTTCGGAAATCGTCGCATTTGCGCAGCACGGATTGCTGAGGTCCGGCTCTGTCAAGCTTGTCAGGGAGGCATTGCGAAACGGAGCAGGAATCGTCGGGGCGGTGGATCCAGCGACAGTCGATAACAATATTGAAGCATCGCTGGTTCAATTGATGGATTTAGCAGTGGAAGCGAACGCTGATGTGGATTTGCATTTACATGATCCAGGCCATCTGGGCACGTTCACCATGAAACGTTTGGCAGCTCTGACAAAGCAGGCGGGCTGGGAAGGCAGGGTGGCATTAAGCCATGCTTTCGGTATCGGGGACGTATCCAGGGAAGAAGCCTATGAACTGGCTGACGTTCTGAGGGATGCAGGGATTTCCATCGTCACCAGTGTCCCTATTAACAGGCAGATGCCCCCTGTTGATTTATTACAAGAAAGAGGGGTTGAAGTATCGGTAGGAAATGATAATATCTTTGATGTATGGTCACCTCTTGGGAATGGTGACATCCTAGAGAGAGCAGGGAGGCTCGCAGAACGTTTCAAATGGATTGATGAAGTCTCACTTTCCCGAACACTCGGGTATATAACTGGGGGAAAAACCCCATTGGATGAAAAGGGTAACAAGGTATGGCCGAAGGCGGGGGATGCTGCAAGTCTTGTGTTGATTGACGCAAGCTGTTCGGCAGAGGCAGTTGCCAGGCGTTCTGAACGTAAAGCGGTCATTTACAAGGGGAACTTAGTTGCCGGTTCACTATATAAACAAAAGCAGTCAATTGAACGGTAGTACTAAACGAAAAAGGAATTCTGGATACTTCCGGATTTCCTTTTTCGTTTTGGGTATGGAACGGCTTCCATGTACTTTTACTTACTTATGTTATATGCTGAGGAAGTGTTTTTTTGCTCTCATTTCATTACTGTTATACCCCAATATATTTAAAACGGTCTCGCTTCTGATTGCCCATTTGCCTTGCAACAGTAGTCAAGCCAACAAATTAGCAGGGAGCCTCAGTCTTTGTTACTATTAATGGGAACGTTATCATTTATCATGAGAGTCTGCAAAGGTCAAATGACATAAATCATGTGTTCAGCAATGCAGCGGACCATCCGGGACCGCGTTTATTAGCATGGTGCTGTCCTATCGCCCTTTTTAAGGGAAGGACAAGTGAAATTCACCATGAGTTTGAAAAGTATCATGTTCAAAGGAGATGGAATCTATGAAAAGTTGGAGATCTTCTGTGACTCTATTTTCTTCTTTTCAATGGTTGTTTTTTATTTTTGCAAATACGGTAGTTGTGCCCATATCGATTGGCGCAGCTTTTGATCTTCCTCCCAATGTTACGGAAATGACCATGAGAAGCTCGCTCATTTTCACCGGGATCGCTTGCGTGTTTCAGGGGTGGAAGGGGCATAAGTATCCGCTTATGGAAGGGCACTCCGGTCTATTATGGGGAGTGATGCTGAATTTAGGTTTATCTGCACCATCCATAGGGCTCGGATATGCTGAAGTAGGAGGGGGAATTGCTACTGGCCTCATTGCCGCGGGTGTAGTGACCCTCATTATTTCTGCCTTCAACCTGATTTCTCATGTCCAGAAGATTTTCACTCCCATGGTCATGACGGTTTATTTATTCCTTTTGACGTTCCAGCTCATTTTTGTCTTTTTTAAGGGGATGCTGGGGATTACGGAGAATGGGGAAATTAACATCCCGGTCAGTTTCCTATCAGTGGGAATTGTACTTCTAGTAAGTATATTAAAAATAAAAGGGCCAAGGACGATTAGCAATTTCTCGATATTGATTGGGATTATAGTGGGATGGATTTTTTACGAGCTGCTATTTCCGAAGGCTGGAGGAGAAATGGGCTCGACGGGTGCCGCTTTTTCACTTTTCCCATTAGGTGCTCCAAACCTTCAATTCGGGATAATAGCGATTTCCTTTTTTGCAGGATTACTGAATTTGTGCAACACGTTCGCTTCCATTCAGGCTGCATCGGAATTAATCGGTGATGAAGCTGAACACAAGCAGTATCGAAATTCTTTATTCATGACTGGCGGCTTTACCATTTTCGCTCCCTTGCTTGGCCTTGTTCCGTATACACCTTTTACTTCATCGATCGGATTTTTGCAGAGCACTCAAATCTATGAGCGGAAGCCCTTCTTGCTTGGAGGCATGTTATTGACCATAATTGGGCTCATTCCCCCTTTTACCTCTTTCCTGGCTACGATGCCGATCACAGTCGGGAATGCAGTATTGTTCGTTGCGTACCTTCAGCTGTTCGGTACGGCTTTCAACAGCGTCAAGGGTCAGCATTTCACTTCAGACACGATATTCAGGCTTGCCGTACCAGTATTGATTGGCGTGAGTTTGATGAATATCCTGCCTAATGCATTTTCGAACCTGCCCACGCTATTACAGCCCTTTTTGACGAATGGGCTCATAATGGGCGTATTGATATCAATCGTGCTGGAAAAATCGGTCAACTGGAAACGTTATGAACAACTGCAGAACTAATTGGAAAGAGTTATGTGTGGAATTCTTATTAAGCACAAGAGGTAACTTCCTAATTAAAGATTCTATACAGCTTTCTTATATTTTAAAAGACATGGAGAAACGCCTGATTGGATACGGCAGTACATAAGTGATTCTCCCATCAACAAGGGTGGGGCAATCTTTATTGACGAAGAAAAAAGATACTTGTAAGGCAATTAATATGAAAACCAGAAGGTGTTGGGGACCTTCTGGTTTTTTTGATTGTGTTTAAGGTTTAACAATTTTATAGCATAAACTTGTTCGGTTTGAGACATCAAACTTTCTATAGAGATTTTGCAAATGTCTTTTTACTGTATTAACACTAATAAATAGTTCGCTGGCAATGGTGATATTGGTATGCCCTTTTAGAACCAGTTGTAATATTTCTGCTTCTTTTGATGTTAAATCTGGTTGTCTGAGATCTTGAGAACTAGCCAGAATCTTATTTTTCAAAGGATTAATGTTTTCTTTGGGAACGCTTACAGAAGGATAAGGGAAATCACTTGTTTTTTGCGATAAGAACCTAGAAATAACCTCTAAACACATAATATCGGATGTACTAAAAGGCTTCTCCTTTTTGGATCTAACGAAGTTCAGAACACCTTTAATGCTGTTTCTATCATATAAAAAAACACCCACATCATAATAAAATCCATATTTAAACATGAAATCATTGTAGTATACACTTTTTTCATATAATTCAGGCGGAAGTAAATCAAGGTTTTTTATAACAGTTTGTTTACTTGCTTTTTGCCTATTATATTTTGGGGCTAGCAAATCTAATTGATAAAAGTTATTAAGATAATCATCCGTAACATATTTATCTATATTTAACGTAATAGGTTCGATCAAGTCATTATTATCATCACATAACCAAAAAACAGATTGGCAGTAACCAAATAAATTTTCAAAGGTCTGTAGTACTTTTTCACGGAAATTTACATTAGAAAAAGTAATTTCATCCATAAAAGATAAAATTTTTTTATAGCTGGGGTTAGACATATCCTTCATAGGCTTTCCTCCAAGTTAACTTTTTTTGATTATATAACATTTTAAAATAAAATGAATTACTTTTTGATATAAAATGACCCATTTGGGTAATGGTAAATTTTTTGATTTTTCTGGATAATATAAAATACTAACATGTAATAGTTCATAAATTAGAAAGACTTTTTAAAATAAACCTAAGGAGATGAAAGAAACGAAGTGTGTGAGGTAGGAAAATAAACATCTCCTTATCAAAACCGAATAAGTGGATGCATAGTACACTTTTGAGTTATTGAATTAAGGGTAATTGAAGGAGAGTAATGTTTATTTGTATAACGTTTTTGTAACGGTTGTTGAATTTTTGGGTATATTTATGTGTTTTTTAGAGTTACTAATTACTCTATCTCTTTAAAAAAATCAATAAAATAATGGAAGAGGTTTGCTTTCATGGACAATTCAGAAATTGAAACGCTAACTCGTGCTGAAATAGAAGCACTGTAAATGAGCAGATTTCAGACTACATTATGACATATCTATCTGAATATAGAGTTTATCGAATGAAGTTTAAAGAGCTAAGGATTACTCCTGATGACATTCAATTTTAATGGATGCCATTTACCAAAAAATAAGACTTAAGAGTTCATTATCCATGTTGAAAAATCATAATAATGTAATCGCTTTCAACTCTGTGTGTAAACAAAGTTAGGGGCTTTTAGCTTATTCAAGATACGCATCACATAAGGAAACCTAGCTATGTTTTTCAGAATTGTATGGTTAGTAATTTCGAAGTTTTATCAAAAAAATAAATAAGAGGTGGAGAAAATGAATAAATATCAACTATTTATCGATGGAAAATGGACAGATTCACTCTCAGGAGAAACATTTGAAACGATTAATCCTGGCACAGGAGAAGTTTATGCCCTTGTTTCACAAGGGGGCGAGGAAGATTTAAACTATGCAGTTAAAGCAGCTCGAAAAGCGTTCGAATCCGGACCATGGGCGACTATGTCTCCTAGTGACCGAGGTAGACTTCTGTATAAAGCAGCTCAGAAAATGCGGGAGAATTCAGACTTTTTAGCGGAAGTAGAATCAAAAGATAATGGTTTACCAATCAATGAAACCAAGCATATAGCGCTTCCTTCTACCATAGATGTACTGGAGTTCTATGCAGGACTTGCAAACAAGGTTCAGGGTGATACATTAGCATCACCTCATAATCGTTTCAACTACACACTAAAAGAACCATTAGGTGTAATTGGCGCCATTGTCCCTTGGAACTTTCCTTTAATGCTGACGATGTGGAAATTAGCTCCTGCTTTAGCTGCTGGAAATACAATTGTAATTAAGCCAGCAAAAGAAACATCAACAAGTATTTTAGAGCTGGCTAAACTATTCCAAGAAGTCGGTATTCCTGATGGGGTGATTAATATTGTACCCGGTCCAGGTTCAACCGTGGGATCTGCTTTAGCTTCTCATCCAGACGTCGATAAAATTGCCTTTACGGGGTCAACGGACACGGGTCGCTTAATTATGCAAGCAGCTACAAAAAACTTGAAACCAGTTTCGTTAGAATTGGGAGGGAAATCACCTAACATTGTATTTGACGATGCCACTCTTGAAGATGCAGTTAATGGAGCGATGTTTGGCATTTACTTTGCACAAGGTCAAGTTTGTGCTTCTGGTTCTCGTTTATTTGTCCAAGAAAGTATTTATGATAAATTTATGGATCTTTTTGCTAGTAAAGTACAATCAATACGGGTAGGAAATCCCCTTGAAGCGACAACACAAATGGGTCCACAAGTTTCCGCACAACAGTTAAAGACGATTGAAAAGTATGTAGCGATTGGTCTTGAAGAAGGTGCGGAATTAGTGACGGGTGGCCAAAGAGGCAAGAAAAATGGATATTATTTCACACCTACCATCTTTGGAGATGTAACCAACGAAATGACAATTGCGCGTGAAGAGATATTTGGACCAGTCGTGTCGGTTATTCGCTTCAAAGATGAAGAGGATGCTCTACGACAAGCAAATGATACTATTTACGGTTTAGCTTCAGGGATATGGACCAATGACTTAAAAAGAGCTCATCGTATGGCGCGCGGTATCCAAGCAGGAACTGTCTATGTTAATACGTACAGTATGCTAGATAGTACAACTCCTTTTGGAGGAATGAAACAAAGTGGATTTGGTAGAGAATTAGGGGTACAAGCCATGGATATGTATACACACTCAAAGAGTGTATGGATTGATTTAGGTGAAAAAGGCTTAAATTGGTACGGTGGCTAAGACTATTATTTCTAATGAAAGTTAAAAATATAAAATGAAAGGAAACATTCTATGAAAACAATGCAAAGAACTTTCAAAGCAGCAATTATTGTAATGACTGCACTAACTTTCATATTCTCTCCTTATTCACTAATTCATAATCACAATGCTTCTGCTCATGGCGGTGAAGTGGAATTAATTAAGCTAGAAACAGCTTTAGAAGGTACTGGTGCAACTGTTAAATCTGATTTTTGGAGTTTTTTCACAAAAAAAATCACCATCGAAAAAGATGATACGGTCATAAAAATAATACCTGATTCTGATAAAGCGTATATTAATGGAAAAGCGATTACACTCGAATCAAACGTAATAGAAAAAGATGAGAAAATCTACGTAACGGATCATTTTGTGAATGAAGTTCTCCCTGAAATCAAGCAAACAGCTAAAATAAAGGAAGCTTATCATCCTTTAGATCCTTTAACTCCTAAAGAAATTAAAGCAGTCGTTAATGTAATCAAAAAGGCAGGGAAATATAAAGATACTCTTCGTTTTACAGAAATTACACTGAAGCTTCCCGAAAAAAAGAAAGTGTGGGAGTGGGAGTACGATAAAGAGAAAAAAGACAACGCATTTACAAGAAAAGCAGAGTTCATTGCATTGAATGGCAAACAAGTTATTGAGGGTGAAGTGAATATATCATCAAAAAAACTAGTTTCATGGAATGAAATGGACGGCGTTCAGGGCATGGTAATTATGGATGATTTTGCTACTGTTCAAGGAGCCATTGAAGCAAGTGAAGACTATGCAAAAGCGCTAAAAAAGCGGGGGATAGATGACCCTAAAAAGGTCGTTGCGACCCCTTTGACAGTAGGTTATTTCGATGGTGAAGATAAATTGGAGCATGATAAGCGTCTATTGAAAATAGTATCTTATTTGGATACAGGTGATGGGAATTTTTGGGCGCATCCAATTGAAAATTTGGTCGCAGTTGTAGATCTTGAAAAGAAAGCGGTTATTAAAGTAGAAGATGATGGTGTCATTCCAATCCCGATGCAATTAAACGCATATGATGGTAGAGATTATGAGAAGAAATCCGATGTAAAACCGCTTAATATTACCGAGCCAGAAGGCAAGAACTATGAAATAAAAGGAAATACGATTAGCTGGCAAAACTGGGATTTCCATTTGCGATTGGATACTCGGGTAGGACCTGTGTTATCAACCGTTACTTATGATGACCATGGGAAAAAAAGAAAAATCATGTATGAAGGATCACTGGGTGGGATGATAGTTCCTTACGGAGATCCTGACGTTGGCTGGTACTTCAAGTCCTATTTGGATGCTGGTGAATATGGAATGGGCACATTAACTGCACCGCTGGAACTTGGAGCGGACGTACCAGAAAACGCCGTGCTGCTAGATGCAACAATTGCAGATAACTCGGGCAATCCTTACGTTATTAAAAATGCCATTGCAGTATTTGAACAATATGCGGGGCCAGAATATAAACATGCCGACCTTGCGACATTTAAAGAAGAAAATCAAAGCCGTGAACGCCGTGAATTAGTGGTTCGCTGGGTTAGTACAATAGGAAACTATGATTATATCTTTGATTGGAAGTTATCACAAAATGGAATAATTAATATTGATGTAGGAGCATCCGGTATTGAAGCAGTTAAAGGTGTTAAATCAAAAACAATGCATGACAAAACTGCAAAAGAGGATACAAAATATGGTACTTTGCTTGATAATAATATTGTCGGAACCACTCACCAGCACATTTACAATTTCAGGCTTGACCTAGATGTTGATGGCGAAAGTAATTCCCTAATGGAAATTAATCCAAAGGTAGAAGAAAATCAAGAGGGCGGTCCACGCAAAAGTGTTATGGTAACAGAAGAAAAAACAGTAAAGACGGAGCAAGAGTCGATTCAAAAATTTGATTCTTCCACTATTCGACTGTTCAGTAATCTTAATAAGGAGAATAAGGTAGGAAATCCTGTTTCCTATCAAATCATCCCTTTTGCAGGAGGCACTCACCCGATTGCCAAAGGAGCCTTATTTAGTGATGATGACTGGCTTTTTAAGCGAGTTAACTTTATGGACAAGCAGTTGTGGGTCACTAATTATGACCCGGATGAGCGTTATCCGGAAGGTAAATATCCGAACCGCAGCAAAACAGATACAGGATTAGGACAATATTCGGCAGACAACGGTTCCATTGACAATACAGATAATGTGGTATGGATGACCACAGGTGCAACTCATGTAGCACGAGCTGAAGAATGGCCAATGATGCCAACAGAATGGGTACACGCCATGTTAAAACCGTGGAATTTCTTTGATCGTACTCCAACATTAGACTTACCAAAAGAAAATTCAAAGTGATTAAATAAAGTCCTTGTATAAGTTAGTGCAAGGGCTTTTTTTTTGGTCCGAAGCGAGATTGGATTCATACATTAATTGTTTGGAGTAGCATCGTAATTCATAGATGAAAAGGATATTGATGTTCTATGTTTATAACTTGCACCAGAGCCCATTTCGCGTCGATAAGCTAAGCTCCCAGGCTTTCCAAGTTAATTCCGGATTCTTACAGCTTTGTTCGGAGTTTTTCATTTGTACCAAGCCACATAATTAATATAGTGATTATCCTATTTCCGTCTTGAACCGTTTTAAGGAGATTCAAGGAAATTAGGCGCTTTAATCAGTGGCAATACCCACTCCCCTGACATAATTTGTTGGAGGGATTACTTGACGTGGTGTTAAATTCCCTGACCATTTCTTTCAGGTTTCCTGTTCTAAGCACTATCTTATAAATAAAAAACGGAGGTTATATAAAATGTATGAATTTCAAAATCAATTGCAAAATCTGAATGTCGATGATTTCCAGGTAACTCAGCCAGTTCCTTGGGATCAAAACCAGTACAATCTGGATGATTCGTCCCGGCAATTCATTGGTGTGGGCGGCTGCTTTGGCTGTTTTGGCTGTTTCTTATGCTTCGGTTGCTTTGGTTGCGGCGGTCGGTGTGGTCGCTGTGGTGGATGCGGACGCTGCGGCGGTTGCGGCGGACGTTGCGGACGTTGCGGGGGTTAAGTATCCAGGTTTTCTAAAGGAAGTCCCTGCATGTGCAGGGACTTTTCTTTATAGCATGAGACATAAGGGACAAATTGTCGTACATAGGATTAAAGTGAAGTGCTGTGCTAATAGCAGTACTTAGAATGCATCGGGTTAGGAGGAGCGGAATGGTGAATTTGACCCCTTCTATGCGTTTGAAAGTGAAAAGGGACACGTTTTTTCTTCCGGAACCGAACAGAGGTGTGTATTTCAGGAATAACATAAGTTCGTTCCGTATGGAGGGCAGCTCGATCGTACAGTGGATTGAAAAGCTATTACCGATGTTCAACGGGAACCATACATTAAGCGAGTTGACGGATGGATTGCCTGGCCCATACCGGAACCGGGTAATGGAAATTGCCGAGGTTCTGTACGGGAATGGGTTTGTTCGGGATGTAAGTCAGGACAGTCCCCATCAATTAAGGAATCAAGTACTTGAAAGGTATGCTTCGCAAATCGAGTTCCTGGAAAGTTACGGCGATTCCGGGGCTCACCGTTTTGAAATTTATCGAAAGAAAAAGGCGTTGGCTATAGGTTCTGGCCCATTGTTCCTTTCATTGGTGTCCTCACTGATTGAATCGGGATTGCCTGTATTCCATATCTTCATTACGGACACGGTACAGACCAATAGAAAAAGATTGAATGAAATCGTGGCACATGCGCGTAAGACGGACGACGAGGTTGCGATAGAGGAGGTCGTGCTTGAAAAGGGAACAGAGATTGAATGGCAGGAGATCGTGCGGCCCTTTGACTCGATATTATATGTGTCACAGGAGGGTGAAATAGAGGAATTAAGAGAACTTCATTCGGTTTGCAGGCAAGGGGAAAAGAGCCTGTTTCCTGCAAGGATCATCAATCAAGTAGGCATGGCTGGTCCGCTTGTCCATCCAGATTCAAAGGGGTGTTGGGAGTCAGCGTGGCACCGTTTACATCAAGCTGAGCTGGAGAAGAATCAGGCATCATCTTCTTTTTCCGCTACAGCCGGAGCGATGTTAGCCAATATAATGGTATTTGAATGGTTTAAAGACGCTACAGGAGTTACGACAGCAGAACAAGCCAATCAATTTTATCTGTTGGATATGGATACATTGGAAGGAAAATGGCACCCGTTCATTCCCCACCCGGGGGTGACGGGAAAAGGGACTGCAACATGGATTGAAGATTTTGAACGGCGGCTTGAACAGAATTCGGAACCGGTTGAGCCGGGGAAGGTATTTATGTATTTCAGCCGGTTGACATCCTCGGAATCCGGAATTTTTCATCGTTGGGATGAGGGGGATTTAAAACAGCTGCCGCTGGCTCAATGCCGCGTTCAGGTTGTTGATCCGCTGTCGTCCGGTCCGGCCGAACTCCTGCCCGAAATCATCCGTTCAGATCTGACGCATGAGGAAGTTAGAAGGGAAACCGGTCTTGCAGGAGTTGAAGCATATGCATCCCGAACACTCAGCCAGCTCGTTGCGACTCTTCCTCCGCTTCAGGGAGCAGACGAAATAAAGGAATCGATCGGTGTCGGAGCAGGGGAAACATTTGCTGAATGTGTTTGCCGTGGACTGCAAAGCAGTTTGGATACAGAGTTTTTAAATAAGCGGTTCAATCAGGAGAAACTTGTGACGGTGCAATTGGCTCAAGTGGAAGATGAGCGCTGCAGGTATTATTTACAAGCGCTGACCCGGCTGCAGGGAGATCCAATCATAGCCTTGGGTGAGGAAGTGTCCGGTTTCCCGGTAGTTTGGGCAGGAACGAACGATGGCTGGTCCGGGGCTGTCGGTTTGAATGTAACGATCGCATTACGGAACGCGTTGCAAAGGGCTGTCATGAAAGTCCAAAACCAGACCGTTTGCCTCACAGCTCCCGGTTTAGTGGCATCGCCTGTTCTTGAGGAAGAAAAGGTGAATCTTGTGATTCCTTCATGCGGGGTGAAAGGGAATTCCGAACTAGTACAGTCCGCCATTCAAGTCTTGAAGAAGAACAGTAAGCGAATCTGTGTTTTCGAATTAAATCTGGAACCTCTCTTGAAGGAAGAAATGGCAGGAGTGGTCGGGGTGTTTTTGCGAGAGGAGGAATCAGGGTGAAAACTGACGTATTGGTTGTCGGGGAAGGAGTGTTGGCTGACCATGTTCATTGGGACCTGTCCGGCCAATATCAGGTGAATCGCCAAACCGATTTCGAGGCAGGAATCCCGCAAACCACGGCGATGGTCCTTCTGCTGCAAGATGCTTGGAATCCCGCTGTCCATGTAAAGGCGGAAGAGGTGATAGGGCAAGCGGGCATTCCATGGCTGCGGGGGTTCGTATCATTTGGAGAGGGAGTGGTAGGGCCGTTGGTGCGCCCGGGTGTTCCTGGCTGTTCACAGTGTGCGGACCAAAGGCATCTCATGGCCGGGCGTGATCGAAAAGAAATGTGGGGAATCCGCAAGCAGCTTGAGGAAAATGGGGGGATGGAGCGTGATCCGGCGGCATCCCGCACTGGCCTTTTACAAATGGCCCACATGATTTGTGCAGAGGTGAGGAAGGTGATGAAAGGAGAGCGCGCCCGTTCGGAGGGGCATGTATCTTTAATCAGCCTGAAAACGCTGAATGGTTCTTGGCACTCCTTTTTACCAGATCCATTGTGTCCGGTTTGCTCAACATTACCTGATGACTCGAAGGAGCGTGCTAGGATTTCGTTGAAGCCAAGTCCGAAAATCAGTCCCGACAGTTACCGAACCCGTTCAATGGATGAGCTGAATGAAGTGCTGGCCAAGGATTACTTGGACCACCGCATGGGATTCCTGAATAATAAAATGATAGACCTTGTGCCGCCATTTGCCGATGTAAGTGTTAATTTACCTTTGTTCATAGGCGATGAGGGAGCGGCAGGCCGGACCCTCTCATATGCGGTCAGTGAGATGACGGCCATTTTGGAGGGACTGGAAAGGTATTGCGGAATGGAGCCCCGCGGCAAACGGACAGTCATACATGACAGTTACAACAACTTGAAAGATTCTGCGCTCAATCCCATCAGAATAGGGGTGCACTCGAAGGAAAATTATGCACAGCATGATTTCCCGTTTCAACCGTTTAATCCTGACCGCCCGATAGATTGGGTGTGGGGCCACTCATTCTTGCAAGAGCGGCCGATCTTGGTTCCGGAATTGCTTTCTTATTACAGCTTGGGCTGCGGTCATGGATTTGTCTATGAAACTTCCAATGGCTGTGCTTTAGGGGGAAGTTTGGAGGAGGCCATTTTCTACGGCATCATGGAAGTGGTGGAACGTGATTCGTTCCTGCTGACCTGGTATGCGCAGCTGCCCCTCACACGCCTTGACCCTTATTCTGCAAATGACAAAGAACTGGAACTGATGATTGACAGGGCAAGGGCGGCAGCGGGATATGATATCCATTTGTTTAATGCGACGATGGAACACGGTATACCGAGCGTATGGGCGTTGGCGAAAAACAGGAAACAAAAAGGATTGAATATCATCTGTGCGGCAGGGGCCCATCTCGACCCGGTCCGGGCTGTGAAAAGCGCGGTCTTCGAGTTGGCTGGCATGATGCTGACACTTGACGATAAATTGGAAGAGAACCAGGATGAGGTTGAGAAAATGCTGCATGATTCCTCGCTGGTACGGAAAATGGATGATCATGGCATGCTGTACGGTTTACCGCAAGCCGAAGAGCGACTGCAGTTTCTGCTGGATGATGACCGCCCGATGCGAACTTTCGCTGAAGAATACGGGGAAAAGGTGAACCGTCCGGACTTGACGGAAGATTTGCAGGAAATCCTTCAGGAGTTTCGCCGATTGCAACTCGAGGTGATTGTGGTGGATCAGACGACACCGGAAATTGCACGGAATGGACTACATTGCGTGAAAGTGCTGATCCCGGGGATGCTGCCGATGACATTCGGCCATCATCTTACCCGCATAACGGGCCTTGAGAGAATACTGAGGGTTCCGATGGAACTTGGATATGCTGAACGGCCGCTTGATTTCGAACAGCTCAATCCGCATCCGCATCCTTTTCCATAAGCGGTGACGTAGGAGGTTGGAGGATGAGTCTAGAGGCATTTTTGCACAATTTACATTTTGATATCGAAAAGGCAAGTCCGCCAAATTGGGAAGTGGATTGGGATGATGCACCGCTAACGTATAAGCTTTACCGTGACTTGCCTGTTTTTCCACTATCATTGGAGGTGCCGCTGACGCTCGAGGGGGAGAGCGGGCCTTCAAAGCAGGACCTCGAAGAAATCGGTCATTTCCTCTGGTATGCCTATGGCCTGACCCAAGTCAGTCAGGTACCGAGATCCTCGGAATCTGAGGATCTCATGCAGTCATTCCGGCGTTTCCCGCCATCAGGGGGAGCTTTGTATCCAAGCGAATTGTACGTATACCTGAAGATTGAGGGATTACCTGCTGGAGCATACCATTATGATGCGGCGCACCACCGGCTTGTTTTGCTGCGGGAAGGGAATTTCGATTCATATGTAACAAAGGCTCTTGGTGGAACCATTGATATGTCCGCTTGCTTTGGCACAGTTTTCGTATCGACGATGTTTTGGAAAAACTTCTACAAATATAATAACTTTTCATACCGTCTGCAAGGTCTTGATGCAGGCGTGCTTATTGGACAGTTGCTCGAAGTGGCGAAACGCTTTGGAATCGCTGCCGGGGTGTGCTTCCAATTCCTTGATCGGGCCATCAATCATCTGCTCGGGCTTTCGGAGGAGGAAGAGAGCACGTATGCGGCGATTCCCTTATCGGCAGAGCCTTCTTGGAGATTTAGGGAAGAAAGGAGTAAGGACGGACCTGTCACCTCGACGGAATTATTGCTGGAATTGAAGGGAATTCAGCCTGAACACTATGTTCGGTCGCAAAGGATCAGGGAATTTCCGATGCTGACTAAAATGAATGAAGCATCCATGATCGAATCCACCCAATCATTTCGGCGGATCCATCCAAAGAATGGGGCGGGATCAGAAGGGAAAATTGTAGCCCTTCCTATCGTGAAGCGGTTGTCCTATGACTTGGCAACAGTTTGCCGGAAGCGATTTTCACCTGAAATGGACTTTGTACTCGGGAAAGTCAGTCAATCGCAACTGGCCGCTCTCCTGCAGGAGGCAACCGCTTCGTTCTCCTATCGAAATGACTTGGATGGAACAAACGGGAACAACGAAAATCGCGTTTCCCTCTATGCTTGTTTATATAATGTGGAAGACATACAAGATGGTGCCTACCATTATGACAGCACGACACATTCATTACGGCAGATACAACCAGGAGATCACCGGCTCCTATTGCAATACGGAATGTCCCTCGATATCATGAATTTTCATCAAGTGCCAATCTGCATACATGTAGTTGGTGAGCGGGACCATTCCAAAACGCAACTTGGATATAGAGGATACCGCATCCAGCAAATGGAGGCGGGGATGCTCGTTCAGAAATTACTGCTGGCGTCGTCAGCCCTCGGAATGAATGGGCACCCGCTGCTCGGCTTTGATGTGAATATGTGTGATGAACTTTATAAGATAGACGGTCCGCAAAGGAAAACGAGCCTGATTCAAATCCCGATTGGACACTATCTGAATCGCCCTTGGCTGAAGGGGAGTCTGCATAGTTGAAGAAGATGAAGCGAAAGCCTCCATTTCATTTTGAGAAATGGAGGCTTTCGTTTTTATATTGTAGGATGGCAGGGTGCAATAATCTCTGCTGAAGATTATACTGAATAAAAAGGTTTTACCACTTTTGGGAATGAGTAAGTAGAGAAAGATATTAATGCAGGACGCTTTTAACTAAACATTTTAAAGGATGTAGCTTATGGAATGGAAAACGGACAGAAAATCCAAGAAACCTTTATATAAACAAATAGCAGCTTACATCGAGAGTGGCATTGCTGATGGAACATTTTTATTGGATAAGCCGTTACCGTCTGAACGCTTCCTGGCAGGTGAATTGGGAGTTAACAGAAGCACAGTTGTTGCGGCTTATGATGAATTGGAAGCAAATGGTCTGGTAGAACGAAAAAAAGGAAGCGGAACGATGATCAGCAAGGATATCTGGGGAATTACCCGAAAACGTATCCCTAGTTGGAATAGATATATCGAAGCGGGTTCTTTTTTGCCCAATATGCCAGTAACCCAAAAAATACGTAAAGAGACGGAAGGGCATAACCTTATTAACTTAGCTAGTGGGGAGCTTTCAGAAGACTTATTTCCAGTCCAATCCTTACGTGAAATCATTTCCAATAGGTCCTTCATTGGTAGCTTAGGTTATGATCACCCTCAAGGCAATTCGGTTTTAAGGGAAACGATAGCCAATCATGTTAAACAGTATAGGAGAATTGACACGGATCCATCTTCTATACTCATTACTTCTGGTGCACAGCAAGCCCTGCATCTGGTGGTCCAATGCTTGTTAAAGCCAGGGGATGCCGTTGTATTGGAAGATCCATCATATAGTTACAACCTTCCCATCTTTCAATCCGCGGGGCTAAGAACTTTTCCTTTGCCGGTTGATAAAGATGGCATCAACCCAGAGGACTTACTGGAACTCCATAAAAAACATCGGATCAGGATGATTTTTTTGAACCCTATATTTCAAAATCCTACAGGAACTGTCCTTCATATCAACCGCCGTAAAAGGATTCTTGAGCTTTCATCCGAATATGGAATACCGGTCATAGAAGACGATCCTTATAGTTTAACGTCCTTTGCCGGGGAAGAAATTTCCACTCTTAAATCGATGGACAACAACGGAAATGTTTTATATATAAGCTCTTTGTCAAAAATTGTTGCTTCCGGTTTAAGAATTGGGTGGATTATAGGACCGAAACCAGTCATAGATAGACTATCTGATGCTAAGCAGCAGGTTGACTTCGGTCATGGCTCATACACTCAATGGATAGCAAACGATTTTTTGGATTCAGAGTATTTTCCTGCCCATATTGCCGGCTTAAGGGGGCATCTGGAAAATAGAAGGGATGCAATGGTTTCGAGTCTTCAACAATTCCTGCCAAAAAAAGTTGAATATTATTCGCCAAATGGCGGAATTCATTTGTGGTGTAAGCTGAAAGTGCCATTGAACGAAATAAAGTTACTGGAGGAATCCATCAAAAGGGGAGTCATATATGTTCCGGGTTCAACGCTAGGTACAGATGAGGGATACGTACGCTTTACTTTTGCAAGGGAAAATGAGGCTTCCATTCACGAAGGCATCAAAAGGTTTGCAGAGGCGGTAAAAAGTTTATAATCATATGCTTTGATATATATAGAAATAGAATGAATCCAGACTGTAGACAAACTTGATGAAAACTCAGTTTGCCTGCAGTTTTTTTTATTAAAAAGTGTTGATTTCAGAAATCCGCTCCCTTTCCGCCGACTGTCTGCCAAGCCTCCTCGACGCAAGCCTCCTCGACGCAAGCGTCTGTGGGGTCTCGGCTAGCTAGTAATTCGGCAGGAGTGTCGCAAATTTTTTCAACCTAATGAGGGTTTCATCCATATAAAAAATAAAAAAACATGAAGGATAATCAGGTCTTCTTTAAAATCATGGTTCAGGATGAGACCATTTCGAACCATGATTTTAAAACAAAGTTGATTGGAACGTAAGGTACGAGACTCCTGCGGGAAAAGCGCGTCGAAGGGAGACCCCGCAGGCGAGCGCCGAGGAGGCTCCCGGACCGCCCGCGGAAAGCGAGTGCCTGGAGTGGAAATCAACATCTCAAATTGTAACTATACCCGAGGAGTTGAAGGTCTTTTTTGTGGATACAAGTCAGGCCTGAGTTCCTGCATTACGCGGTATCTTAGCGATTTCTTCAGTGGCGCTTTGGGGCTTTAGTATGGATATTAGAGAGTATTCAAAAAGTGGATGGTGAAAATTTCCCTTGATTGGATGGTCCTAAAAATGGTTGTTCTTTTATTATAGAGGGGAAGGGTTTTACTAATATATTTACTCAGTAAACACGAAGAGCGATCTACCTGTAATTTTGCGATCTCTTTATGTAGTTACACTGCGATCTACGATGGGAATCGGAATGATTTTAAATGGATCAAGGTAATGGATAATAATATTTGGAGGCGTTGAATCATGACGATAAGTGTAATATTAGTAGTAGCCATTAGTTTAGTTGCTCTGGTTGGCACCCTTTCATTAACGGGGAAGAGTGATAGTAATTATTCTGCAGCAACGAGAGGGAATTTGTTGAACCTTAGTTATATTTATATTGGTCTTGCGCTAGTATTAACTGTGGGTATCATCTACTTCGTAATAAAATCAGCCTAAGAAAGCGTGAATGATTATTATAATAGTATATCAAAATGCATAGAAATATTGCCTTGATTCGTAAGACATACTCTATTTGCTTGTAAAAAAATGTGAATTTGTTCACAAATGTTACGGAAATATGAACAAAAAGAATCTGATAGATACCTAAAAAAAAATGAAACGTTAATAGAACGGTCACTTCAAAGAAAAACTGACCGCCTCTTAAAATAATAATGTAGCGGAGATGATCAAATATGACATTGCCTGTATTGATTTTGACAATTATCTTAAGTTTGCTTAAATTATTAGTTACCTGTCTTCCAACCGATGCAGTGAATTGGATTATGAGTAAATTTAAAATACATTCAGAAATTAGTGACGCGAATTCAATCATAACCTTTGATGGAAAACGTTTGGAAGGTGAAGACAAAATTCAAGTAATTAATTATTTTAACGAAGCTAAGTTTTTGAAAAAAAATCATATATTCCCCGGGAACGAGCAATTGTTTTTACATCCAGAGAACAGTGGGACTCCAATAGTCATTGATACTAAAAGAGGGAAAAACGATGTTAGATTATTTGTGTACAGTTACAACGACCATGTGGATGTAGTCAAACAGTACAAGAAGAAAGTAGTTGCGTATAGTCTGCTTTCCGAGAGCCTCCAAGAAAGTACCATTCCGGTAATAAGGAATTTAGCTTAATAGGAACATAAAAAATTAAAGTGAATTGCACTCCAATTGTCAGTAACATCTAACCAATTGGAGATGCAGTTTTTTTATATGATGAATAACGAAAATGGCTTTCAGATGCCGAAAGTCAGTCGTTCTCGGTTAATACCTTTAAAGTCTTTTCCCTGATGCTTATCCTGTTTTTATAATCTTTAGCAACCAGCTCTGTATATATTAAATCAAAAAGTAATAGTAGCGGAAGCAATGGAGAGATGTTTTGTCCCATATGCATGCTGTTTTTGCTCGTGACCAATAGCGATAGATCGCCAAGCAGTGAGAGCTCGGAATTCTTATCTCCAGTAAAGACCAAGATGCGCGAGCCTTGCTTCTTTGCGATTTTAACTGCTGAAATCACTTCTTTAGTCGTTCCGGAAATGGAAATGCCGATGACAACACTTTTCTCGTTACTTAAAGCAGCGTCCATCATTGACTGGTGGGGATCTGTAATAGCCTCAACAGATAAGCCAATCCGGAAAAACTTGGATTTGAACTCCTGGGCCGCTAAACCCGAACTCCCTATTCCATATACATGTATCTTATTTGCCTGTGTAAGGAAAGATACCGCTTTCTGGATATCGTCATATGTGGTTATATGAAAGGTATTATCTATGATGCCTAAGTGATCTTGATACAGTTTAGCGAAATAATCCACTTGCTTGATGTCCTTCATATTTTTCGGTGTTTTTCGGAGATCCACGAACCTTTTTAACTCATGCCTGAACTCATTAAACCCAGAAAAGGCTAATTTTTGGCAGAAACGCGTAATCGTTGCAGGTGAAATATGAAGCTTTTTAGCTATTTGACTAATGGTTAACTGACTTACTTCTTCAGGGCGCTGCAGAATATAATTGGCCAATTCTTCCTCTGTTTTGGTGAACTTGTCCATGCTGCACTCTATGCCATATATAAGGTTTTCTGCTAAATATTCCATTGAATCACCCATTTCAAAATTTCTTATATGTATTCATAGTTTAATGTATCCAGTACGGACGTCAATAACCGGAGGAACGTTTACAGCAATTTGAATCGAAAAAAAGACCCAAACTGCTGTCAGTCTGGGTCTTTTCATTACTATTTGCCATTTTCTATTCTTGGATAGCGTCCACGAATCTTTTAGTGATTTGCTGCGGTCTGGTAATGGCACCGCCCACCACTACTGCATGGACATTCATATCCAATACAGAGCGGGCGATTTCCGGTGTTATGACATTTCCTTCAGCGATCACTTTCGCTTTTTTCACTGCTTTTACTATCTCCTTGAGCAAAGCGTAGTCATCCTGATATATTTTCTGGCCGAACGTTTCGTTCGTATAGCCGTATAAAGTGGGCGCCACAATATCGAATCCTAAAGCGTCAGCGTATATGGCTTCCTCGATGGTGGATACATCGGCCATTAGTAAAACATCCGGATATTTTGCTCTTATTTCACCATAAAACTGCTTTAGCGTTTTACCGTCCGGCCTTACCCGGGATGTAGCATCCGTCGCAATGATTTCCGCTTTGGTTTCCATCAATGCATCTATTTCGTCCATGGTGGGAGTGATATAGACATCGTTTTGTCCATAAACCTGTTTAATGATCCCTATGACTGGAAGGTCCACATTTTTCTTGATTTCGATTATGTCAGCTACAGAGTTTGCGCGAATGCACTTCGCACCGCCTTCTTTGGCAGCAATGGCCATGCGTCCCATAATAAAAGAGCTGTGCAGCGGCTCATTCTCCAATGCTTGACATGATACAATTAAGCCTTTGTGAATTTTATCCAGCACCTGTTGCATGTTTAACACGTCCTTATCGTTGTCTATATTCTCAATGACCCAAGTATTCTTCCACTTCATTTTTGATGATCGTCACTTGGGGACCGTAAACTATTTGAATGCCATTTCCTTTTTTTACGACACCTTTTGAACCGGTTTGTTTAATGATGTCTTCTTTCACCAATGATTCATCCTTTACGGTGACACGCAGACGGGTTGCACAGCAATCGACTATATCGATATTTTCCTGTCCGCCTAATCCGTTAACAATGGTCTGGGTTCTTTCTGATGCCGTTACTTGTGTAACAGCGGCCTGTTCATCATCTTCACGTCCGACCACTTTCAAATTCTTCTTCCTGATCAAGAATTTAAAAGTGAAGTAGTATAAGAAAAACCACGGAATGCCGACGAGAAGTACATAAATCCAGTTTGTTTTACTGATGCCCTGGAGTATCCCGAATAAAGTAAAATCAATGAATCCTCCAGAAAAGGTTTGACCGATCGTTATATTGAATATATCTGCCATCATGAAGGCAAGTCCGTCAAACAAGGCATGAAAAACATAAAGGATCGGTGCGACAAATAAGAAACTGAATTCAAGCGGCTCGGTGATGCCTGTTAAGAAAGAGGTCAATGCAGCTGAAAGAAGCAAACCGGCCACGACTTTCTTATTTTTAGGTTTAGCGCAATGATAAATGGCCAATGCCGCTCCAGGTAAACCAAACATCATCGTGATGAACCGTCCGGACATGAACCGGGAAACACCCTCATAATATTTGACGGTAGTTGGGTCGGCCAATTGCGCAAAGAAGATATTCTGGGTCCCGCTGACAATCTGCCCTTTAATCTCCATCGTTCCGCCTAATGCTGTTTGCCAGAAGGGAAGGTAGAAAATATGGTGCAACCCTAACGGTCCGAGCATCCGTAATATGAATCCGTAAAAGAAAGTCCCGATCGTACCTGTGCTCGTTACCAGCGCACCTAATTGGTTTATGAAAAGTTGGAAATAAGGCCATACGATAAAAAGCACGGCTCCAACCAAGATGGACGCGAAGGAAACGATGATGGGAATGAAACGTGAACCCCCGAAAAAACCTAACACTTGCGGAAGCTGAATTTTATTATATTTATTGTGCAAAAGTGCGGCAACGATACCTACTACGATACCGCCAAACACACCGGTCTCCAGTGTTTGGATCCCGACCGCCATTCCTTGTCCGGCACCTGCCAAATTCTCTTTGGCAAGTTCCCCGTTTATTTGAAGCAGTGCATTAATTGAACTGTTCATGACAAAATAGCCGATCATGGCTGCCAATGCAGCGGTACCTTTATCCGACCGTGCCAATCCTACTGCAACACCTACTGCAAAAATAACCGGCAAGTTGCCGAATACGATGCTCCCTGCAGAACTCATGATCGTGAAAATGGCCTGTAGCCAAGCAAAGTCTAAAAATGGATAGGCTTCAACTGTATTTGGATTGGAAAGAGCACCGCCAATTCCTAGCAATAAACCGGCCGCTGGCAAAACGGCAATCGGGAGCATAAAAGATTTACCGAACTGCTGTGCTTTCTCAAAAGCTTTCTTCATAATGATTCCTCCCTCATTTAACGAGCCATTGATACTCTTTATTTTTTATCGCTCTATACTAGCTATATTAAATCCACATGAGAGCGTTTTCAATGCGGTGCAAGGTTATATCAACTGTTTTCAATCTTGTGCTTTTTTCTCTGAAAAAGTTTTCATTAATAGAGGGTGCTGGATTGGATAAAAAGTTATATGAATATATTGAAATCTTTATTGCTTATTTTTATAATTCGTGTATTGGTGAGTAAATGTGCAATTTAATTAAAAAAAAACATTTTTTTGTGCAAAATCCGAATATTATCTTGTGCAATCAAGAAAAAGTATATATAATTACCTCAAACGATAGTATGGCAGGTGATAGTCATCTTAGCGATAAACTCTAACGAAACGAAAAAATTGCTTTCTCATATGTATAATGAGGTATCGAAGGAATTGTTCGGCTTTGGTACGACGCTGCTGAAGGTTACTGTTGAGCAGAATGTGATTACATTTCAAGCCAAACATCGACGTGCCCCGCGCTCTGAAGCTTTAGAAGGGGAAGTTCCCAGCCTGAAGCAGGAGGTTGACTTTCATATGTCCCTGCTTTATAAAAAGAAACTAAAACAAAAGCTGGAAACGCAAACGAATTGGGATATCGAAGCTGTCCTGAGGGATTATGACTCAGCGACACAGCTGGCATTCACCAATATTGTATTGAAGGAAAAAATTATATAATCATATAAATGGATTTCCCTTCGGATTTATCTGGAGGGAACGCCGCTAGAGAACCAAATGATAAGTTTTATCTTTGTTTACAAAGAAAAGACAATCTTGGGTAGAATTTCAATTCTATTTAAGATTGTCTTTTTTTACATTTATATCAGTAAAAAGGAAAGTTTAAACAATATAAAATTGGAGGTTTGGATGATGAAAAAAATATTGATGATGTTATCGCTTTTCACATTAGTTTTAGCTGCATGCTCTTCAAAGGACAATGGAAAGGAAAAACCAGCCAAATTAGTCGTTTCCACTTGGGGATTCGCCGATGATTTCTTCCGTCCTGAAGTCTATGAGCCATTTGAAAAGAAGCATAATGTAGAGATTGTTGTTGATTCAGGAAATAATGCAGATCGATTGAACAAAGTACGCCAAGCGAATAGCGATGTGGATGTTATTTATTTATCCGACTACTATGCACAGCAAGGCATCGATGAAGGGTTATTTGAGAAAGTTGACTACAGCAAAATTCCGAATATTGATAATATATACGACAAAGCAAAAGCACCGAATGGCGAGGAGTTTGGACCAGCCTATACCATTGCACAATTTGGCATTGCCTATAATCCCGATGAATTGAGTAAACCGATCACTTCTTGGAAAGATCTTTGGAGCAAGGATTTGGCAGGGAAGATCACGATTCCATCCATCACTTCAACAACTGGACCGATGTTTTTGGATGCCGCTTCAAAAGTTAGCGGAAGTAAAGAGTTCAATGAAGATAAAGCCTTCGATCAAATGAAAAAGATCATGCCGAATGCGGTTAAGGAATATGGGCAAACATCAGAGTTCGTCAACATGTTCTCGCAAGGGGAAATCGCTGCAGGCCCGATCATGGAAATGTATTTTGGCGATTTACAGGAAGCCGTTCCTAATGCTAAGTTCATTTCCCCTGAAGAAGGCGGCTACGCAGTGATGAATACAGTGAATATTGTTAAAGCCAGCGATCAAAAAGAATTGGCCGGCGAATTCATGAATTACATCTTAAGCAAGGAAGTTCAGGAAAAATCAGCGAAAGCGAAAGTGGATTCTCCTGTCAATACGGAAGTCAAGCTCTCTGAAACGGAAGCGAAAGGCTTAACCTACGGAGATGAAGTCATTAACAGCCTGCGTGTATTGGACATGAAGTTTGTTAATGAAAACTCGAAACAATGGATCGATCGTTGGAATCGTGAGCTTACACACTAAGAAAGAAATGAGGTGTGCTTGATGAAGAAAAAAATGATTCTTGATGTGGATACTGGAATAGATGATGCAATCGGGATCATTCTTGCTGTTAAAAGCCGTCAATTCGACATATTGGCGGTAACAACAGTGAACGGGAATGTATCACTTGATACAGCCACATTGAATACATGCAAAATATTGGATTTATTGAATGAACAAGACATTTCAGTCATAAAGGGGGCAGATAGCCCAATTATCAGGAGGCCCTTTTTTGAACACCGGATCCATGGCGAAGACGGGATTGGCGGAGCCTTGAAGGATATGCCAGTCAAAAATCAGCCTGATGATGGATTTGCTTCTGATTTCATCATCAATTCGATTTTGAATTTTCCAGGTGAAGTGACGCTTGTCATGACGGGACCTCTTACGAATTTAGCATTGGCGGTGAAAAAATGTCCGCAAATCACCAAGCTCGTTAAAGAAGTCATTTTCATGGGCGGAGTTGTCAAAGGGGTTGGCAATGTCACGCCAACCTCTGAATATAACACGTATGTCGATCCTGAAGCAGCCAAAATCGTATTACAGGCGGGATTCGCATCCATCACGCAAGTTGGTCTTGATGTTACGAGAAAGGTTCTGTTGGATGAAGAGCATATCCAATTGATTCAAAACCATGAACTTGCTGACTATATAAGGAAAAGCACATCAGATTATCGGAAAAGGTATTTTGAACGTAACGGTATATGGGCATGTGCGATGCATGATCCATTAGCTGTAGCCATTGCTTTGCAAGAAGATCTTGTCACCAGAGAAGAATATTATGTGGATGTTGAAACAAAAAGCGAGCTTTGTGACGGACAAATGGTTTGCGACTTTCAAAACAGGCTGATGAAGCAGCCTAATGCGCATGTTTGTCTGGACGTCGATGCGGAAGCGTTTTTCGACCTGTTCATTCGCATAATCAATTCATAAATAATACGAACAGGGGGTTCCGAGGTGAAGAAACGCTATCTATACCTGCTGCTGTTACCAGGCGTTCTATTTTTAACGATTTTCATGATCATTCCGATCCTAATGACGATTGGCACGACATTTTTTAATGAAAGCGGCGGTTTTTCCATACAAGGATATCTCGATTTTTTCCAAGACCGATACTTTATTGAAATTCTGCTGACGACACTTAGGGTGAGTCTGTTCACGACAATCATTTGCATTCTATTAGGATTTCCAGCAGCTTATTATATTTCAAAACTGAAACAACGAAAAAAAGCCATCATGCTTTTGCTGACGATCTTCCCGCTGTTAACAAGCCCTGTTGTCCGCTCATTCAGCTGGATGGTGATCATCGGTAAAAACGGTGTCGTGAATAAACTGCTTATGGGCATGGGCTTGATTGAAAAGCCGCTTGATATTTTGTACACGCCTACTGCCATCATCATCGGATTGGTCCATTTATTCCTGCCATTGATCATCGTGACGCTGGTGGGTGTGATGGAGAACATCGAGACTGACTTATTAAAAGCGGCGGAAAGCCTTGGAGCTTCAAGATTGGCTGTATTCTCAAAGGTAATCATTCCGCTTTCGGTTCCAGGCTTGGTCATTGGCAGCATCCTTGTTTTTGTAGGAAGCTTCACTGCTTATACAACGCCTGCTTTATTAGGCGGGAAACAGCGGGTCATTTCGACATTTCTTTATCAAAACGCAATTACATTGAACGAATGGCAAGTGGCATCGATTGTCGCTACGATAATGATTGCAGTGACAGTTCTTATCATATCGATCATGAATGGTTTGGCAAAAAAATTAAATCCAAAGGGGTAGAGGTGTATGCAGGAAAAAAATCGAGGATTGGCCCTGTTTACTCTCCTGGTGTTCATTTTTTTACTAGGGCCTTTGCTTATCATATCCGTTACGTCATTTGAAGGCGGAAATATTTTGAAGTTCCCGCCAGAAGAGTTTTCTTTAAGATGGTACGAAAATATTTTTAACGTGGAAATGTTTTTGGTCGCTTTTAAAACGTCCATCCTTGTTTCACTCGGAGGCAACCTTTTGGCACTGTTATTGGGAGTGCCGGCTGCCTATGCATTAAGCCGGTTTGATTTCAAAGGGAAAAGCGTGATTAATGCCTTTTTCGTTTCTCCTATATTAATACCGGGAATTGTTCTTGGCTTTGCATTTTTACGTTATATTGTTGGGACTTATCAGCTACCGATTTATGCGGCCCTGTTTGTGGGACATACTGTTATCATGCTTCCGTTCATCATCCGTGTGATTTCTTCAAGCTTATCAAACTTTGATTTTTCCATTGAAGAAGCGGCGGAAAGTCTCGGAGCCAGTAAATTGGGCACATTCTTTACAGTCGTCCTCCCTAACATAAAATCAGGAATTCTGGCAGCAGTCATGATCGCCTTCTTGGAATCCTTCAATAATGTCGACATTTCAGTTTATATGACAGGCCCTGGGGTAAGTACGTTTCCGATTCAGATGCTGACGTATGTGGAGAACTACTTCGACCCTACCATTTCGGCCATTTCCGTATTGCTCATGTTCATAACCGCTTTCTTCATGTTTATAGTAGAACGGCTCATGGGATTGTCTTATTTCACAAAACGATAAAGGAGGTAATGATGGATGGCTTTATTCACTTTACAAGATATATCTGTAGCATATAACAAACAGAATATATTAAAAGATTTCAATCTTGAAATTGAAAAAGGGAAACTGGTATCCCTTCTTGGCCCGAGCGGCTGTGGGAAAACGACGACCCTGCGTTTAATTGCCGGGTTTTTACAGGCGAACGAAGGGAAGTTTTTATTCAAGGAAAAGGACTATACGAAAGTGCCCGTCAACAAGCGGAATTTTGGCTTTGTGTTCCAAAACTATGCATTATTTCCGCATTTGTCGATATTCGATAATATTGCATTCGGTCTCCGTCTGAGAAAGAATTCCAAAAGTGAAATCGAAAAAAAAGTAATGAATGTGCTCGAAATCGTTAATTTAAAAGGATTTGAAAAGAGATATCCCCAAGAGCTTTCCGGAGGGCAAAAGCAACGGGTTGCGATTGCCAGGGCGCTGGTGATTGAGCCGGACATCCTATTATTTGATGAGCCATTGAGTAATCTTGATGCCAACTTAAGGGTGAATATGAGAGTCGAGATTCGCCGTATCCAGCAAGAGCTGGGGATTACAACGGTATATGTTTCCCATGACCAGGAAGAATGCTTTTCGATATCCGACCAGGTGGCTATCATGAATAAAGGGATCATCGAGCAGCTTAGTGATCCTGCGACCATTTACAAATATCCTGAAACCAAATTTGTCGCTGACTTCATCGGCTTCAAGAACTTCATTGACTTCGATAAGCGGAGGGATCATGAAGGTAAAATCGAACTGAACAAATCTGGATACTCATTTGTGCTGCAAAAGGATGCGCAGATGACCAATTCAACGGGAAAAATAGGCGCCATCAGGCCGGACGATCTGTTGATCAGGGAAAAAGATAACACTGGAGCTGTTCAGGAAAATAGTTTACCTGGCCAAGTTAAGGTAAGCACCTATCTGGGAAGAAGCTATCAATATGTTGTTGAAACTCCAATAGGGGATTTCACTGTGAACAAGGAAATGGCGGAATCCTATCGGACGGGTCAGGAAATAATCCTTGAAATTCCGAAAAACCAGATGGTGCTTGTTGACTAGCTTAGGAGGGTAAGTTATGCGAATGGATATGCTTGTAAGAGATATCAACGTGTTTAACAGCTATTTTAAAAGATTCATTAAAGGGAATGCAGCCATCAAGGATGGGAAATTCTATTATATTGGAGAACGTGAATTGGATGCCTTCGAGCCGGATAGAATCGTCGATGGACAGGGGAAGTATATGGTTCCAGGTCTAATCGATATCCATCTCCACATTGAAAGTACGATGGTGACGCCTGCGACTTTTTCCTACGGGTTAATCAAGAACGGTGTGACGACGATCGTGCCGGAACCGCATGAAATGGCCAATGTTTTTGGGATTTCCGGTGTGAAGGAAATGATCAAAGCAAGTCAAGATTGCGTGGCGGATATGTTTTATGCCATCCCGAGTTCCGTTCCTGCGACATCGATGGAAACAACAGGCGGTTCGATCGAAATAGATGATATTGACGAATTGATGCAAACGGAGGACATTATATGTCTCGGCGAGATCATGAATTACTATGAGGTCATAACCGACCCGGATTGCAAAACGAATAAGATCTTGTCCCATATCCGTTCCCGTTATCCAGATTTGATCATAGAGGGGCACGTTCCAAAGCTGCTCGACTTGGACTTGCAAAAGATTATTAATGCCGGAGTGAATTCAGATCATACACACCAGACCGTGGAAGGGATGGATGCGAGGATCGCTGCCGGGATGTTCATTGAGATTCAAGAGAAATCAATGACTGAAGAAGTGATGGATTACTTGAAGGAAAATCAGGTGGATGAGCATTTCTGCTTTGTCACCGATGATGTCATGACCGACTCTTTCCAAAACAGGGGACATCTGAATGTCCTTTTAAAGAAAGCGGTTCAAATGGGGATGACTCCGGAAAAAGCCATTTATGCATGCACCTATACACCTGCACAGCGGATGCGGATGTATGATCGCGGCGCCATTGCACCTGGAAAAACAGCAGATTTCTTGCTGCTATCGGATTTGGAAACATTTGAAATTGAACAAGTATACAAAAAAGGTGAATTAGTTTATGAATCTTCACGCCCATATGTCCAAGAAGTGAAGGAAGAACAATTTCCTGAGCATTTCTATCAAAGTGTGAAGCTTGCGGAACTTACCGAAAACGATTTTAACATCACGATCCCGGATAGGCTTGAAAGCAGCAAGTGCCGGATCATAAACGTGCAGAACGGTTCTACTTTCACATCTGAAACCCATGATCGTATCGAATGCAAGAATGGTCAATTAAGCTGGGAAGAAAGCCCTTATGGTTTAATTGCCACATTCGAACGATACGGGAAAAACGGTAATCGGGCACACGGGTTGATCACCGGCGATGTATTGAAGCGTGGAGCTGTCGCCACAACCTATTCGCATGATAACCATAATCTTCTGGTGATTGGCCATAATAAGCAGGATATGATGATTGCCGCTAACGAAGTAATAAGGAAGCAAGGCGGTGTCTGCTGCGTTGAAGATGGCAAGGTCCTATCGATGATTCCTCTGCCGGTAGGAGGGATTCTTTCAGAAGAGCCGATGGACATCGTATCAAAGCAGGTTCAGCACCTGACAGATGCACTTAAATCGTTAGGCTACGAACATTATAATGTCATTATGTCATTAAGCACCTTATCGCTTCCTGTCAGCCCGGCTCTGAAAATAACCGATCATGGATTGATCAACGTGAACGAAGGGAAAACAGTCCCTCTCATAATGAGTTATGAAGCTTAAACCGAAAAGGGGATTATCCAATGGATAATCCCCTTTTATTAATGACTTACCTGGCGTCAAATGTTAGCCGGACTTGTTTATTTTCATATAATTACCATTAAGGTAAAAATATGATAAAATAGAGGGACAACTGAGGATAGAGTGGTAGGTCACGCTTTGCTTTTCCATCTAATGATAGATTGGAAAGGAGGTGACCGCTTGATTCATTTCTTATTGAACTTGATTACAGATATGGGTAAAGAGATATTTGTTGCTGTAGCAACCAGTCTTATCCTGTCTATGTTCGCCAAGAAACGGAAAAAGAACCACTCATCCTCCCAAGATGGCAATGGTTCTTCTTCTGACGATTAATTAAGTTAGTTGTGACCAACCACTCTTGCTAGTTGTCAGCCTCATGTTAGCGCATGAGGCTGTTTTTAGTTTATGTCAATATAAGGATAACATACCCCGATTTTAAAGTAAATATTCAGACAATGAAAAGGGGAGAACCATGGGCTTGGCTGCATTTTTTTCTTGAATAGAATGATCCAATGCATACCTCTAGGATGCTTCGCTAGGGTTTCCCATTCCAATGGGTGAAGGGAATAGAAGTCACTATAAATGGCAATTTTACATTTTTCTTAAAGTGATTTTTTTGTTTTATACTCAAATTGATTGTACATTGATTAAGAATAGCTTACGAAAGACTAAGACCTTTTTTGTGAGATGGGTGAAGTTACTTAATACCTTTACAAATCACTTACGGAAAAATAATGGTTTGACCAAAGTTGCTTTATTAGGTTGTTAATCATGGGAACAGCTTTTGATACAAATGCTTCATGCTTTAATTAATTCTATTTTCTTATATAATAACCAATAGAGGAATATGGAGGTATGTTAGATGGATTCATCACAAAAGTCCTTAAAATCAATTATAAGTAACTCCAAGTTAACAAAAAAAGAAGAAGAAATAGCAGAATATATATTGAATAATTTAACAGATGCGTGTCTTGTAACTTCAATAGAATTGGCTAAAAGATTAAATGTTAGTAATGCGACCATTATCCGATTCTCTAAGAAATTGGACTTCTCTGGATATAGTGATTTTCAAAAGTATCTAAGAGAGCAGTGTTATGAAGGAAGTTTGGCAATATCTGATGATGTTACCATACCTTCTGAAAGATTAAAGCTGAGCTATGATAAAGTTAAACAATCAGATTTATTAAATGACAATTTAAAAATACTTGAAAAAAATATTTTCTCTATTTCAGAGAAAAACTCATCTGCAGAATTTAACAAGGCAATAAATTATATCATTGATGCTAGAAGAGTTTATATTCTAGGTAGTAGAGCTAGAACTGGTTTAACGGAGATAATGGGAGTATTCCTTAATCAGGTTATAGATAATATAGTTATTAATAGTACTAATTCATTTACACCGTTTGATACCTTAGCTTCATGTAGTAAGGATGATTGTGTCATTATTTTTTCATTTCCAAGATATTCTGAAGTAGACATTGAAGCAGCCAAAATGGCAAAAGAGGCCAATGCAAAAGTTGTCATAATTACTGATAAAGCCACAGCGCCCATAGCACATTTTGCTGATGTTTTACTTTTAGTTTCAGTGGATAGTAATGCTTTCTTCAATTCATATACTCCGGTATTATTTTTAGCAGAATTAATATGTACACATGTAAGTAGGGCAACAGTTATTCAAAGTGAAGAAAAGTTAGAAAGAATAAATAAACATATCAGTCAGTTTGGGATGTATTAAATGTGAATTTGAAATAAGTCCCGATGTTTGTAAAAAGGCACGAAGTTTTGAAAAAAGTTACGACATTTCTAAAAGGAAAATTTAGCAAGTGTGCTTCAACTGGACAATAAGGAACTCAGGCACATGTACATTCTTGCAATTCTGACACAGACAATATCCTCTAGAAGAATTAAAGTCGTTAACTTGGATTAACCCGCCCCTCCAAAATTTCCTTAATCAGTTAGAAGTGTCCCAGCTTATGTAATTGATGAAAGAATGAATGCGTTAGCTTGGAATGAAGCTTTTTCGATCAATCTTTATTCAAATAAAAGGGTTGTAAAAAAAACATTTTTTTACAACCCTTTTTTTATTAATAATTTAGTGGATTTTTATTTTATAATGCGTTCGTTTTATTAACAATTTTTTCTGTATGTTTAAGATACTCATCTTCAAACATATTTTCACTACGTGCTATACATAATGTGCTTACTACGTCACCTGTAACATTTAAGGTAGTGTGCCCCATATCAATTATTCTATAAATACCAGCAATCATTCCAACGATTTCCATTGGCAGTCCTAATGTAGTTAGCAACATAATTGTCATAACAATACCACCGCCAGGAATGCCAGGGGATCCAACGGAAATTAATGTGGT
This sequence comes from Peribacillus sp. NPDC055009, assembly GCF_053608705.1. NCBI lineage: Bacteria > Bacillati > Bacillota > Bacilli > Caryophanales > Bacillaceae > Peribacillus > Peribacillus sp. NPDC055009. The sequence goes on from NZ_JBSGVZ010000023.1 coordinate 65,824, forward strand.
CATTAAAATAATAAGTAATTGTTGACTTAACGGCATTTCAATTCCATATATTTGAGATACAAATATGACTGCAGCAGCATAATACACAACGGCACCATTCATGTTCATAGTTGCTCCAATAGGAAGTGTAAACTGTGCTAGTTCCTCTTTTACTTTATAGTCTTCCTTTGTAACAGAAATGGTAACGGGTAAAGTTCCGGAACTACTTGTTGTACTTGCAGTCACTATCCAAATTTTACCGATTGATTTAAAAAACTTAGATATTGGAAATTTAGCTATGAATTTTAACATAAATAGGTACATCAAAATGATTACAGAGATCAAGCCTATATAGTCAACTAAAATAAATTTGCCCAAAGGTCCAAATATCTTCAAGCCGTATTCACCAATGGTACAAGCCATTAACGCAGCTACACCTATAGGAGAAAATGCCATTATGATACCTGTCATCTTATACATCACTTCGGTGCCCTCATCAAAAAACTTCTTAAGAGTTTCGGATTTGTTTCCGATTAATACGATGGAGATACCTAAGAACAAGGAGAAGATAATAATTTGCATCAGATTCCCTTCTGCAAGAGCCTGTACAGGATTTGATGGAAATAAACCTAATATCGTTTCTCCAAAAGTAGGAATTTCAGAAGCTTCATATTCAGATGAGGTTTCTATATTAGCTATATCTATTCCTTTTCCAGGTTTAAATAAGTGTGCAACTAGAAGACCTATACCACCGGCCAATAATGTCGTTCCAATATAATAAACTAAAGTTTTTGTTCCTATTCTCTTTAATTTTTGGACATCACCAATACTAAAAATCCCAGAAGTTATGGAGAAGAATATAAGTGGAACAACTATCATTTTAATTAGTGTTAAAAAGATATCTCCAATAGGCTTAATGATTAATATTTTTTCTTTAAAAATTAAACCTAGTATAATACCGATTACAAATCCAATAAAAACTTTTGTACCGAGACCTAATTTTTTCTTCATTAATAGCCCTCCCCATAATTTATGAATTTGCCAATTCTCTAGTGACAGATAATTCTTTTGTTATAGATAAAAATTTATCGATATCATCTACTGTATGACAATGGAGGGGTGAAACTCTTATAGCACCTGTTATGCCGATCGCTTCTAGTATACGTTTGGAATAGACACTAGTATTGACACGTTCATATACGGTAACTCCTCTATCCTGATAATCTTTTCTAAGTTGCTCATAATCTCTCCCCTCAATTCCAATTGCAACAATGAGGTCTCTTTTCGTTAAATCTGGATAATCTGCAAAAACTTTTACCTTATCCATGTGTCTCAATCCTTCAATTTTATCACTTCCTTCAAGTAGTCGATGCAGCAGTGCTCTTTCATGTAAGACTATTTTTTCCATACCCTTAAGATACAAATCTCTTCTAGACATGTCTTCTATACTGTCATATGAACCTAACCAGCATACATAATCGATAACTGCCGACATGGATGCAAATAAAGCGGGTGTAGGGGAACCAAGTTCCCAAACACTGTCATCTTTTGCATATAGTTTTTGATGTGGAAGTTTCGATAGTCTATCAGAAACATAGGCAAATCCAATTCCTCTTGATGCCATAAACTTATATGGTGCAAAGTTTGCTCCATCTATACCAAGTTTTTTTACATTCAGAGTTCCATGTGGCATATGCTGCACGGCGTCGACAATAATATATAACTCTGGATTTTTCGCCCTAGCTGCTTTTATAATCTTCTCGAGATCCATAATATTTCCTGAAATATTACTTGACGCTATTACACTTAACAAAATAGTATTTTTATCAATTTTTTCGGCTATGGATTCAGGGTCAACAAACCCTGTATGAACATTTGCTTCAGCGACCCTAAATTCTTTATTGTTCTTTTTACAATAGAATTTTACTGCGTCATAAGCAGAAGGATGTTCGAGATTAGTAGTGACTGCATTGGTTCCTTCGACATTCTCAATAACAGTTGAAACCATTTTAAACATTGATTGAGATGCCGTTAAATCGGTAATTAGGGAATCGGATTTTGCCCCAAACATCACATTTAATACATCTTCAGTACATCTGTCCATAATGTTATTAAAATCTATTGCTCTTTGATGATACCTTTCCGGACAATCAGGTAATGAATCAATTTTTTCCTTAATTTTAATAGCCTCTCTTAATCTTAAAGAACCGCCTGAATTATCAAAAAACAGTCTTTCTCCATAGTCTGGATCGTGGTCAACAAAAGCAAATTTTTCACGTATTTCGGCTAATAGTTTCTCATTCATTAGTTTGCCAAAATTGTAAACGTTCATAATTGATCCTCCTCTGCTTAAGTGCTTCTTATTCTTCGTAAAAAAAATAAAATGAAGAATTTTCTTCATTTTGACTTTATCATAGCTATTTCTTGATTACAATAAAATC